>PLHN01000212.1 GCA_003139975.1 Acidobacteriaceae bacterium | reverse complement strand
CGCGAAAGATGACGGAATCGCCGTCGGGAGCAAGGGCGCGCCGCAGCGTGACAGCGGGATCGAGCGTGCGGCGCTGGTCGAAGTAAACAATGCGCAGCCGATCAGCGCGCCGAATCTCGCCGCTGGTAGGCGCAAGCTCTCCCTGCAGCAAACGCAGCAGTGTAGTCTTGCCGCTGCCGTTTGGCCCCACGAGGCCGACGCGCATGCCAGCTGTGATGATGAAGTTGAGGCCTTTAAAAAGAGTGCGATCACCTATGGTGCACGAAACATCCTCCAGTTCGATCAGCCGTTTCGTTTTGCGGTCCGTGGCCGAGAAATCGATCTGCGCAGTGGCAGATTGAGTTCGGGAGTTCAGGTCGGCCAGCTCGCCCATGAGTTCGCCGGCTTTATCGATGCGCGCTTTCGACTTGCGGGTGCGAGCTTTGGCTCCGCGACGCAGCCACTCGATTTCGCGGTGTACCAGATTTTCGAGGGCTTCCTGACGCAACGACTGAGAGTGCAGGAATTCTTCTTTCTTCTCCAGAAATTCGCTATAGGTTCCGTGGACGCGGAGCGAGCCGTTGGGATAAGTGCGATTGAGTTCCACGGTATCCGTGGTGACGTTTTCCAGAAAGTAGCGGTCGTGGCTGACGATGACGCTGGCGAACGAAGCCGACTCGAGCAATTCTTCCAGCCACTCAATGCCAAGAAGGTCGAGATGATTAGTAGGCTCATCGAGCAGGAGAATGTCGGGATGCTGTACCAGTGCTTCAACGATGGCGAGCCGCTTCAGCCAGCCACCGGAGAGTTCGGCGGTAGCGGAGTCAAGGTACTCAAAACCCGCGCGGCCGAGGTTCTCGGCAAAACGCGCACCGCGCTCCGTTCCGGAAACGCCGCAACGGTCGAGGGCGCTTTCAATAACCGAGCGGACTGTAGTGTCCGCGGGAAAGCGCGAATCCTGCTCTACGTAACAGAGCCGCGTGCGCTTGCGGGCCGCGACCTGTCCGCTGCCCGCTTCCATCAGGCCAGCGAGGATCCGCAGAAGCGTGGACTTGCCGGACCCGTTCGGACCAATCAGGCCGATGCGATCGCCTTCCGAGATGGTGAAGGAAACATTCTGAAAAAGCGGCTTCGCTCCGAAGGCTTTGGAGATTTCCTGCGCGTTGATAATGGGCGGCAATTGAGTTGCAGTCTCCGAGTGAGCTTATCAGGTGAGTCCCACTTCACATCGTCTGTTTCGAGTCGTCTCTTTTCAAATCTCGCTCAGCTTGTTCCAAGTCCTCACGCCTGCCCACGTNNTCGCGACCGATGCGGCGGCCGCACAGCACGCCGTTTTCGTCGAAGATCAGATATCGGGAAGTATCGCGATCCTGAACCGCCAGGGTTGCGAGAGCGTGATTGGCATGGTGGGCTTGCTCCATGCGTGCCAGGTCGATAGTGCTGATTACGTCGACGTTGTGGATGAGGATGGGCTCATCGGCGGGGCCCGACGCGCTGAGCAACAATGGCACGGCTTTCTTCAGGCCGCCTCCGGTATCGAGCAACGCCTCTTCGCGTGAGATTTGAATGTGCACGCCGAAGTTGTTACGGGCAGCCAGATAATCAGCGAGCTTTTCGGCAAAGTGATGGGCGTTGACTACCACCTCACTGACTCCGAAAGTGCGCAGGCGGGCGAGCGTGATTTCGAGGAGAGTGCGGCCGCCTAGCTCTACCAGCGCCTTGGGACGATCGTCGGTTAGCGGACGCAAGCGGGTGCCGAGGCCGGCGGCGAAGACCATCGCTTTCATGCGGTCTGCTTCTCTAGTTCGCGATGGTGGAGGATCACTTCTACTCCGTTCGAGTTCCGCAGATGTTTGGCTAGTTGCTCGGCTAGATACACGGAACGGTGCTGGCCCCCGGTGCAACCGAAAGAGACCAGCAGGTGCCTGAAGCCGCGGCTTTGATAGTTGGCTATGCTGGAATCGACTAAGGCGATGACGCTGGCGAGAAACTGGCGGACGCTTTCCTGCTGATCAAGATATTCGATGACGGGTGCATCTTTGCCGGTTAGGGGCTTGAAACGGTCTTCGCGGCCGGGATTGGGGAGGCTGCGGCCATCGAAGATGAAGCCGCCGCCGTTGCCGGTTTCGTCGGTGGGCAGGCCTCGGTGGAAGGAGAAGCTGTTGACGCGGACTGTGAGCTGGCCCGCGGCGGAGGCTACGCCTTGCAGCTTTTCGGAGGCGACCATGTTGCGGAAGGCTTCGGTAAGAGTAGGCAGCGCGATGGGCAATTCGACGTTGTGAAGAAGCCAGCGAATGTTGCGGAGCGCGTAGGGGACGCTTTGCAGGAAGTGCGTCTTGCGTTCGTAGAAGCCGCGGAATCCATAGGCTCCCAGGGCCTGGAGGATGCGCACGTAGACGTAGGCGTAGTAATAGCGCATAAACTCGGCGCGATCGAGCGTGACGAAATTCGCGAGGCTGTCGAGATAGCGATCTAAGAGTTGCTGGCGGACTTGGGGCGGGAGATCGGCCTTGGCGTCGTAGAGAAGTGAGGCGATATCGTATTGCAGGGCACCTTTGCGGCCTCCCTGATAATCGAGGAAGTGGGGATTGCCTTCCGGCAACATGATGTTGCGCGACTGAAAATCGCGATAGAGAAAGTAATCGCGGGCTGCGCTAAGCAGGAATTTGGTGAGGCGGGAGAAATCGTCTTCGAGAGCCTGCTCGTTGAAGGGGATGCCGGCGAGGCGAAGGAAGTAGTACTTGAAGTAATTGAGGTCCCAGGCAATCGACTGGCGGTCGAAACTGGCTCTGGGATAGCAAACCTTGTAATTAAGATCGCGTCCGGCTTCGACCTGGAAACGCGGTAAGATGCCAACCACCTGTTGGTAGGCTTCGAGGGCAGGCGCGGCGATTTCAGCGCCGGAGCGGTTTCTGGAGAGAAATTCGAAGAGGGTTGTGTCTCCTAGGTCTTGCTCTAAGTATGCGCCGTGGCTCAGTTGTTCGCCGTAGATTTCGGGGACCGGGAGACGGTGGCGGTGGAAATGACGGGAGAATTCCAGAAAAGCTACGTTCTCTTCGCGCACGTCATAGAGGATGCCGATGGCGCTCAGTGCCCCGTTCGAGAGGCGAATGATCTTGCGGCCGGAGCCGCTGAGCTGGCCTTGTAGGGGCTGGACACGGTCCGCCGGCACGCGGAAGTGCTGCTGAAATAGTTGTTGAAGAGCGTCCATGAATACGCAGGCGAGTCCGATGCGGCAGGGCCGCCGATCAATTCTCTCGCTGATAAAGATACATCATGATCGGGCCTGGTTAGGCCGTTCGCAATCTAGTGTCTCCTATTCGGCGCCAACAAAGCCTTTAACCACAGGGGTACCCTTCGACTTCGCTCAGGGCAGGCTACGAGGGGCACGGGTTGCGGAAAATAAGGCTTCCCTGCTCGCCGATCTGGAGAGCTTGGCGATTTCAGTCTCTGGAGAAGGGGTTAGGCTACTTTCGCTGGCTTTCTGCCTTTCACGCTTTGGAGAACAGTCGCGGGAATACGCATTTTCCGGACCGTAGGATTTTTTCTACTTTTGACCTGAACCGCGATGCCATCGGCTTCTGGAAATGGGTCCGAAACGACTTCAAGTTCTTCTCCGTAAAGCCGCACCCTCTTCGAAACCGTATAGCCTAGATTTTTGACGCGGGCGCAGATATCGACAACAGAAAGAGATTCAACAATGCTCATGATGACACAATTATACGACTCGAGCCGGGGCAAAGATACCAAAGGAGTACACGACGTCCAGCCTCTAAAGTGTGAGTGAAAGCTCGTCTCGCGCCGCGCGGGGCTTGATCGTTTCCCACTTGCACCCACGGCTCGCCAGCGTGCGGAAAAAGTCGTCTACGTGGCGAGATGTCCCGTTCCGGCTAAAGCCTACGGTGCGGCTTGAAGCCGTACCCCTCCAAAACAAAATCGAAAGACGCGTTTGCCCGCAGGCTCTCGCGCCGTGGACGGCGTTCTCACGCGGCTTCGCGGCTCTTAAGCATCTTGCGGGGTCGCGGAATCGTCCGAATGAAATTATGGGACGTTGACGAAAGCGGCGCGCATTAGAGCCGGCGTATCGAGTTCGGTCGCGGGAGAATCGTCCCTGGCCTCCTTGGCCAATTCTCGCTGGGCCTGCTGGAGCAGGCTCAAGTCGCGGGTGACCTCGGTGCGGGAGAGGCCGCGGGGCGTGGAATGACGCAATTCGGACTGAAGACGGGCCTCGAGGATTTCTCGCACGAGTTGCGGAGGGGCGCTGTCATTCAGAACATTGTCGGCAGCAGCGCCGACGCGGACTGGGCGGCCGGCTAGTCGCATTTCAAGAATCGGTGCGCCCTCGCCGTCGAGGTCTGTTTTTGCTTTTGACTGCAGCTTCGCCCACTCTTTGTCGGTACTCTCGCCCGACGCCGGAAAGTCGGCTTCCGCGAGCAGGCTCTTTAGCTGGCGCAGATAAGTCTTGCGATCTGCGCGGGAGAGTGGGGGCTCAAGGCCGCCATCGGGATCGAAGACCTTGGCATCGCGGTCCGGTTGAAAGCGGCCAGCACCTGTTCCTACATAAACGGCAAGAACGGAGCCAGCAAACATGGGGCTAAGGATCGCGCTCGGCACGATGTATTTCGTCGATTTAAGAAAGGACTCGACAACGCCGTGTGGGGCAGAGCTGCGCGGCATACTGCCGGGAACCTGCGCAATCACCATGCGGGAAAGCTGGATTTCGGGATGGCGAACAGCAAATCTCGTGAGCATTTTCGCGATCTGCTTGGGGGTGGTGATGCCTACGTCGGCAATAAGACTGCGATGCAGCGACTTCGGGTAATAGAAATCGATGATCTGTTTGGCGAAGTCGGCGCAGTTGTTGGAGGCTAGGTGAAAATGCGAGCGGTTGGGCGACGAGTTGAGCTTGTTTATTAGCGCATCATCCTGCCCGGGCGTGGTTTTGATTTCGAAGCCGTAGATAGTGCGATCGTAGGAAGAGCCGATTAGTTGATACCAGATTCCGCCGGGAGCTTCGCCGTTGGCTTCGTCGGGAGCTACGTCTTCGAGATATTTCCGCCGGTATTGGTCGCGCAGGAAGGCAACCATTCTTGCATCGGCGAAAAGAGGAATGTCTTCCGGGCGTTCTACGGCGTAGAGATACGGAATTAGAGGAATGGCCAGCCAATCGTACCCATCAATGCCATCGTAGCGGCTGAGGACGATACCGGTTTCTCCGGGGGCGCAGCGACGAAGGACGATGGGCGAATCGGCGCAGACGGCGGACAGGTAGACGGCGGCGTGACCGGTGGCCGTGAAGTACCCCATCTTTCCGTAGGGCTCTTCGAGAAACAGTGTGGCGGAGGCGCCCGCCGCAGAGACGCAGGCCAGGAGCATCAAGCAAGCAAAGCTGAGCTTGCGGACCACCGATCTATTTGGCCCAAGAAACATAGCAATTCCTGAATCTCTATTATGAACACAGGAGGGGGAACTTAGTTGCTCACGGATGAACAAAATGAAACGAAAGTTCAATGGACTCAAGGGAATAAAGTAACCAGACCTGTTTTTGTAAATGCGTTTTTTCGATCGGAAAGTGCATCTCTCGGCGCTAATGTCGCATTCAAAGCAATGCGATTACGGCGGCGTCTGAAGCGTAGTGTGAGAACAGGATCGTCCCTCCGGGACTTGAGTTGGTTCTCCCACTTTACCCCGCGCTGAAGGGCGGGGCTAACTTAGTCCGCCCCCCAGGGCTGCGTCTGCGGAACCCTAGGATGACGATGCCCGTTTTGACGATTGCTTGATGAACCACTCCTGGCTGTTCATTTCGCGGCGACTCGTGTAGCGGGAATCGCGGGAATAGGTGCCGTCGGCATTCATGTGGCGGGCTTTGACGACCTCGGAAAGATAGGTGGCCAGCACTTCGTCGCGCAAATAGCGCACCAGTTTGGGATCTTCCACCGGGAAAGCCAGTTCGACTCGCCGATTCAGGTTGCGGGGCATCATGTCGGCACTGCCTAGATAAACTTCCTCCTTGCCGGCATTATGGAAATAGAAAATGCGGCTGTGCTCGAGGAATCGGCCCACGATGCTGGTCACACGAATGTTCTCACTGATATTGGGAACGCCGGGGCGCAGGCAGCAGATGCCGCGCACCAGCAAGTCGACCTGCACTCCGGCCTGCGACGCCTCATAGAGCAACTGGATTACGCGGCGGTCGACCAGGGCATTCATCTTGAAGATGAGATGGCCGCGGCCCGTATTCCTCTGGTGCGCGATTTCGCGGCGGATTAACTGCTCCAACTGATCGCGGAGATTGACGGGGGCCACGAACAATTTTCGATATTCGTTCTTGGCAGAGTAGCCGGTGAGGTAGTTGAAGAGGTCGGTGCAGTCCTCGCCGATGGCTTTGTCGCAGGTGAGCAGACCGATATCGGTATAGAGCTGCGCGGTGACGGTGTTGTAGTTTCCGGTGGACAGATGGACGTAGCGGCGGATACGGTCTTTCTCCTGACGGACTACGAGCGCGGCTTTGCAATGCACTTTGAGGTTCATCAGGCCGTAGACAACGTGGACGCCTTCACGCTCCAAGCGGCGGGCCCATTCGATATTGCTCTCTTCGTCGAACCGCGCCTTCAGCTCGACCAGGACTGCGACCTGTTTGCCGTTATCGATGGCATCGAGCAAGGCCTCGACCACGGGCGCGTTGCGGCCGACGCGATAGAGAGTGATCTTGATGGCGAGCACAGCAGGATCGCGGGCCGCCTGCTGCAGGAACGCGACAACGGGCTGGAAGGAATCGAAGGGGTGGTGCAGGAGAATGTCCTGACGACGAATCGCGGTGAAAATGTCTTCGCCTTCATCTTGCGGTTGCAGCGCGGGGGCCAGGCTCGGGACGAATGCCTTATCTTTGAGATCGGGGCGGTCGATGGAAAGCAGATGCTTGAGGCGAACGAGCGCCAGCGGGCCTTTCATTTTGTAGACGTCGTCGCGTTCGAGCTCGAGGTTCTTGAGGAGGATGTCGAGGACTTCCGCGGGCATGGCTTCGTTGACTTCGAGACAAATGACATCGGCGAAACGGCGCTTGGAGACGCCTTCTTCGACCGATTCGAGCAAATC
>PLHN01000355.1 GCA_003139975.1 Acidobacteriaceae bacterium | reverse complement strand
ACCTGCTCGCCGATATAGAGCATCGGCGCCTCGTCGCGCTCGCCTTCGCCGATCACGATGGTGCCGTGCATCGGAACCGTGTCCATGGTCTTGCGCATGGCCTCGGTTGCCACTTCGTCGCTCAGTTTGCGATCGCCCTGGCCCATGGTGCGCGCCGATTCAATCGCAGCGTTTTCCACCACGCGTAGAAATTCGAGCGCCAGATCGCTCTCGATGTTTTGTCCGAAACTTTTTGCGTGTGGTTCTGGACGAGCAGGGTTGACTTGGGTTGGCATGAGGTCTCCTATGATTGAACCGCAACAGCCTGACCGCGATCGTTTTGAATGCCGCGGACAGCGCGACTTTAGACGCGACTTGGAAATATAGCCCTTCCGGGCGATATATGGAAGTGAATGGCGACACAGTCGCACGTGACGTAGATTACGCCGCGAGCCTGCGTTCCCGAGGCGGTGAGTCTGCTAACCTTTGGCCATGAACACCGAACTCCGAGAACCTGCCTACCTGCTGACCGAGAAACAGGTCGCCGACAAAAGCGAGATTGCCCGCCGCTTCCTCGATGCGCGGACGCGCTTGAACGCGAACGTCGATAAAGCCGACAACATCCTCGTCAAACGCTTCTACAACATCGATCACAACGCCTATCTCGAAGGAACAGTCCCCGCCAAGTACAAGGAGATGATGGGTCTGACGGCTTCGGCGTGCTTGCGCTGCGACGATTGCATCCATTACCACGTCATCCAGTCGTATCGCCTGGGCGCGACGCGGGCCGAGCAGGAGGAAGCGGTCAACGTGGCGCTGGTGGTCGGCGGCAGCATCGTGATTCCACACCTGCGGCGCGCGTATGAACTGTTGACGGAGTTGTACGGCTGAGTGGTCGGCGCAATCCCTCAATCGATTACAGAATCGCGGCTACAATCCGGTCCCGAAGACTTCGACTCCTTGGGAAGATTCATTTCGCCGTCACAATTCCAAGTTTGCACTATACTTAATTCAAGACATTTGGTGGGTGATCAGAAAGCCACACAGTTTGCGCTCTTTCATTGTCTGCTCCTGCAGGCGAAGGGTGCATCCAATATGGCAATGTCGTCAACGACCCGACGACCGCCAGTGGCCAGTTGACCTGCGAGTGAGGGAATCCCATGACACTTCCTCGAGTTCTATCTCCCTTCCTAATCGTCCTTGCGTGCGCTCTTGTGTCACTGGCCCAGGAGAAACCTTCCGACATTCCCCAGGAAGTGCCTGTCCCGCAACTGTCGCCCGGATCGGCGCGCAAACCCGCCATGGTTCCTGCTGCTCCCGATCAGCCTGCGCAGGTTGTGCCTCTCACCGTGCCGAAGCAAACGTCCTTGCAGGTGGCTCTGGACGAGGAACTGCGGGTGAAGCGCGTGGGACAGAAGGTCTCCGCCCGGCTGGTTGATCCCATCTACGCTTTCGACCGGCTTGTCGTGCCGGCGGGGTCCGAGGTGCAAGGTCAGGTTACGAAGATTGAGTCGCTTTCGGGCACACGCCGCACTCTTGCCGGCCTGAATGCTGATTTCACGCCAGTGCGCAACGTGGAAGTCACTTTCAGCGCTCTCGTTCTCTCTGACGGAAAGCACATGGCCCTTCACACCAGCGTGGCGCCTGGCTCGGGGCAGGTGATGCAGTTTGTGAGCGCGCCCGAGAAGGATCCGAAGAAGTCTGTCAAAGAGGTTGCCACCCAGAAGACCAAAGAAGCGAAGCAACAGGCGCGCGATCAGTGGAACAGAACGATGAAGCAGCTTAAGACGCCCGGTCGCATGCATCGTCTGGAGCGCTATGCTGAAGCGCAGCTTCCCGTGCATGCGCAGTACATTCCAGCGGGGACTGTCTATTTTGCCGAACTTGAAGATCCGCTTGATTTCGGAACCGAAACTTTACCCGCCAACAAGGCGGCGTTGATCGGTGGCCCGTTGCCAGAGGGCAGCGTCGTCCATGCCCGGCTGCTGACGGCGTTGACTTCGGCGACCGCGCGGAAGGGCGAGCAGGTCGAGGCTGTGCTGTCGCGTCCGTTGTTTGACGGCGACCGCCTGGTCTATCCGCAGGGCAGCCGGTTACTGGGTTCGGTCGGCCAGGTCCAGCCTGCCCGCCGCCTGAAGAAGAATGGCCAGCTGCGCATTGCTTTCCATCAAGTCGTATTGCCCGACGGGATCGAACAAAAAGTTCAGGCGGCTCTCGTTGGCGTGCAGGCAGGCAAGGATGGCAACGTGAAATTGGACTCTGAAGGCGGGGCCGAGGCGACCACGTCCAAGACACGCTATGCGAGTGTGTCGCTGGCGCTTGGCCTGGCGGCTTTAGGTTCCAGCGATCGAGATGGCGACGGTGGCGGGCCCGGCGTCACCGCGGGGAATTCTCGCGGGTTTAGACTGGTGGGCGTCGTCACGAACCTGCTGGCGCGGTCACGCGGCTTTGAATATGCGACGGGCGTGTACGGAGCCGCTCGCTCGCTCTACCAAAACTTCCTCACCCGCGGGCACGAGGTCGTGTTTCCAAAGAATACCGCTATGGTTATCGGCATCGGGACGCGCGCCGCGGCTGACACTCCAGCAGCATCGGCACAACTGTCTTCTGCGAATTCCGGGGTTGGTCAATAGCGAGTCAAAGCGAAAAATCCTTCCCGAATCAGAATGCATCCACGCCTGTCACGCTCGATCCGATAATCAGCGTGTGGATGTC
>PLHN01000065.1 GCA_003139975.1 Acidobacteriaceae bacterium | reverse complement strand
AGGGAAACCTTAATGAAAGCTGCTGTCGCTAGAAAACCTACTATCCGTGTAGCCGTAGTGGAAAGCGATCCGCTCCGGTTTGTCGGCTTTCGCGCCCTTTTCGATTCTGAACCGGATCTGGAACTGGTCTCCGCCTCGCTGGCCGATCTTGGGCAGCTTAATGCCATCGATCTGGTCCTGCTCGGCAACCGCAACGGCCAGAACCTCTACGACATCATGGCCAGTATGAAAGCCGTTCGTCCCGACCTGCGCATTCTCGTGACCGGCTCCGGCATGGATGACGAAAGCGTTCTCAAAGCCATCGCCGCCGGCGCCAAAGGGTATGTCGATGAAGCCGCCTCGCCGGCCGAGTTCATCCAGGCTTTGCGCATCGTTCATCAGGGTTCCGTGTGGGCGCCGCGCCGCGTGCTCTCAACTTTTATCGAGCGCGTCAGCGCTTCGCCTGGAAGGATATTCCCGGCCGGGCGCGTTACCTTCACCGACCGCGAAAAGGAAGTTCTTGAGATGCTCGTTGCCGGCCGCTCCAACAAGGAGATCGGCTCCGCTCTCGGCATCGAAGAACGCACCGTCAAGGCCCATGTGGCGAAACTGATGCGCAAGGTCGGTGTCCAAAACCGCATTGCGCTGTCGGTGCATGCCATCACGCATTCACTGGTAACTGCGAAATAGCTGGGAGCGTCCTGTAGCCTTCGCACGACTGCGATTCGACCGCAGTCTTGCATTTTCCCGCCTGCCCGCCATCCCTCTCGTGCTCCTGATTCCGAACTCCGCGAAGCCGATCATTTCAACGTCGACGCGGTTGACCCTGGCTTCCCTGCATCCCTGTAGGTCCATCCCCGCAGGGCCGGAGGATTCCGATTCCCGGCCCTTGTTCTGAGTGAGTTCTTCGGCGCCTCCGTGACCTCTGTGTACTCTGTGGTTTGCGCTTCTTGCTGGCCATCACCGAAGGGCCACAGCGCGCCCACGCGCGCGTAGTCGGGGTCCCCAGCACGCCCTCTTTTGGCGTGATCGGGTGATTGAGCGTGCTGGGGTGACGGGGCGCGCTAACCTGGATTCGGATCCACCCTCCGACCGTACCAACCACACGCCCGTTACCCCCGGACAGTGACCTCGGTAATCTTGTCTGCCTTCCCCACCTGATCCATACTCACTTCACCTACCACAGAACCTGGGAGACGGGGTTGGAAACGGAGATTAGGGTCGCCGATTCCAACCCCGATTTTTTTGTCTTTTCCCTCCAGCCTCACACCCTTCTCGCTAGTCCCCCGTGCCGCCGGGCATGCTGGCCCCTTTCGTCCCCGCCTCGCTGCTAGCCGGCAACACATCGTCCCAGAACGAGGAATTCGGATCGAGAGCCGTCACCGCGATCCGCGCTCCGGCCGCCGACTTGTCCTCGGCTACCCAGGCAACAAGAAATTCTTCCTTCTTGCGCCCGCGCGTCAGGGATATCTTGTCTCCCTCCCTCAGCATGCCGTGGATTCCCTCCAGCAGCGCCCCCCGCCGGCTGATGTTCACCGTCATCACGCGCTGATCCAGCGGCCGGCCCTTCACGTCCATTCCGGCCAGCAGCACCGGAACTGCGATCTCGATCCGCGCATCCAGACGGTTGCCCAACCGCTGCGCTCGCAGATCCCGCAGAAACTGCTCCGCCTCGAGCGCTGGCCCCTGCCGCACCAGATCAAGCAGCGGGTCATCGGATTCGAAATCTCTCGGCTCGGAACTTCTCGGTCCAGAATCTGTCACGCGGGAATCTGCGAGATCGTTATCCAACTCATTCGTCCCCTTCCCTTCCTTCCGCCCGACAAAAATCCTGGGCACCTCGCGGCAGCTCGTCAGTTCCCCAATCAGTTCCTGCGCTCGCTGCCGCTGGCCCGTCGCCCTTGTGAATTCCACCCCCATCCCGGTCTGCGGATGCGCAGCGCGCACAACTCCCTCCAGCACATACTCCTTCTCCACAGCGCGCACGCTGATGAGTACCGGGGTCCCCAGAGAAAACGGCGCTGCAGATTCCAGATAGCACGCCCCCGCGCTGATATCCGTCAATCGCCAGCGCCGTCCAGCAGGGATCTGCTTCTCGGGCTCTGAAGGGGCTGCCCGCATCGCTTCCTGCCCTTCTTCTACCCTCCAATCCGCAGGCGCATATTCGATTCCCCAAAAATTGCCGGGAATCTCGAGTTCCAGACCAACCAGCCATGTCTCGGGCTCCCCGCCCAGTGGCACCACTTCAGCAACGCGCGCCGTTGTGTGCCGCCCGGCAGAAACAATCTCAATGCGAACTTGAATCCCGCCGGCAATCGCCGTTGGCGAAATCAAGCCGCAGCCGTGCGCATTGACTAAGGTCGTATGGCACGGCTCGGAGAAAGGAAAGTCGGCCCTCAGGCTGGTCACGCGCACCGGCACTTCCAGCGGCAACCTCGTGCTGCGGCGAATTGCGTGCTGTGATTTTTCCGAACCAGCCATAGGTCAGCGGGCCATGAGCTTTACGGCGCGAAGATTACGAAAAAAGCCGGCACTCTCGCTCCAGCAGAACAAATCCATACCCTGATCACCAACCATGCTAGTTCACAAGAAACCGCCCGCACAGAATTTTCGCCCGCCCCGTTTCCAAGTTCGACACCTAGGGGAGACTCTGATTCAGTGTGCCGCGGACCTGCCCTGAGCATAGTCGAAGGGGCCCTCGCCCGCGAAAAGCCCGCGACCGGGCCGCAACCCTCGCCCTTTGAAGATACTTAATCGGAGTTTCCCTAAGGCGGGTTCCCGAAGGCTTCGTCGGGTAGCGCGAGTGCAAACGTGAGTTACCCGTCACCCCTGAGGCTTCACCGCCGTGTCCGGCGCCTGGAACGAGGCTTTATGGCT
>PLHN01000143.1 GCA_003139975.1 Acidobacteriaceae bacterium | reverse complement strand
CGCAAGCTGATTCTGCGCGGGGTGGATGGCGTGGTGTTTGTAGCCGACTCGCAGCAAGAGCGCATGGACGCCAACGTCGAGGCGCTCGACAACCTGATGACCAACCTGCAAGAACATGGATACGACTTCAACAAGATTCCCTATGTGCTGCAGCTGAATAAACGCGACCTGCCGAATATTCTGCCGGTGGATACGCTCTCGAAGGACCTGCGCAAAAAAAACGAGCCGGTGGTTGAGGCCGTCGCCTTCCAGGGCGTGGGCGTGTTCGAGACCCTGAAGGAAATCGCGCGCCAGGTACTGGTGGAGCTGAAGGCGGGCGGGTAGGAAGTTCTCTGCCGTCAGTTCTCGGTTCTCCGTCGTCGGTTCTCAGTAAGAACCCAAAACAATCCTTGTGTAGAGACGCGGCTTGCTGCGTCTCCTCTCTGCGCCCGATACCGCGGTGCCATCAGGACTATCCAACAAGCAGTCTTGACAGTCGTTGTCATATATGACAACATTACTGGGAGGAAATTAGAGTGGCGGACAGCCCATTGACACGAAAGACGCGCCCCGTCTCGTGGATTAGGGCGGCCCTGAAGGAATTCGAGACGTTTCCGGAAGGAGCTAGGTCGATATGTCTGGCGGCCTTGACGATTGCTGCCGAGGGTGGGAAGGCCGATATCGCGAAGCCGATGCATGGTTTGGGCTCGGGTGTGTTCGAGATTGCACTGCCGTTCCGGGGCGACGCATTTCGAGTTGTCTACGCCGTGAAACTCGCCGAGGAAATCTGGGTGCTCCATGCGTTCCAAAAGAAATCGACGCAGGGCGTCAAGACGCCGAAGCGNNCGTTTGAAGAGATTGAAGGAGATATTGCGATGAAGAGCGAAAAGCTGGAAGTAGTGCGCGGAAGCGGGAATGTGTTTCGCGATCTGGGGCATAGGAACGCAGATGTCGAGCAATTCAAAGCGATCCTCGCAGCCGAAATCATCAAGGCCCTCGACCGGGAGCGCATCACCGTGCGCGCAGCCCACGCACGCACCGGCATCGCGGCCGCCGACTTCTCCCGCATCCGCAACGCGGACCTGGGACGGTTCACGGTTGACCGCCTTATGTCCATCATCAACCGGTTGGGGTCGCGTGTTGAAGTGAAAGTCCGCGTGCGCCGGGCCGAACCGATCGGACGCGCGGCGACGGCGTGAGAAGAGCGGCAGCCAGCTTTAAACATCCTCGCGTCTCGTGCCTCTAATTCTTCCGTCATGGATTCTCGTCGGCGGTAATTCTGGTGGGGTCGCAGCCGAATGAGCCGCCAACTCTCCGACGAGTTCATTTTCATTGGCGATGGGCTGCGTGAGTTAACGCACCGTGGCTTTTTGGGTTTGGCTCGCACCATCGGCGCTGCTCGCAGCCGGTGCCACAGTCATCCCTCTTCGGTCCTCGAGGCGGGCGACCGGGGTATGCCATTTCAGCCACTGTCTGGACTTCAGATACAAAGGGTACAGAAAATTCATGAAGCGCACCGACAATGGCGCCCGCAACTCTGCGGCCGGTGTTTCCAGCTTATAGCCCGTCTCAACCAGCAGGTCGCCAATGCACCACTCAACATTGCGCACCTGTTCCGGCGTGAACACGCGCTTCCAGCGGCCCATCGTGCTCGCTCCAGCTTCCTTGCTGTCGCGCTGGAATGAAGAATTCGGGTGCTGCACCGATCCCAGCGCAACTCGTTGGATGCGGTCGTAGTCCAGATCCTGATCGATGAATTTCCCAACTCGCGCCAGCGTTTCGCGCGGATTCTGCACCATCTCCTCATACCGCACTTCCATGTAATCGGGACCCATCGCGCGGCCGTACTCCCGGCCCTTCCCCACCAGGTATCGCCAAAACATGGCGCACGCTAGGTAGTGGCGGCTCTTGTCCCACGGCAGCGGACGATAACGATTGGAGCGATACAACGAAGCCGTGGCGTCGCGCCCGTCGCGAATAATGTGTACCACCAGGGCATCGGGAATCTGGCTCTTGATCAGCGGAAGCGAGAGCAGGTGCTTCGGCGTAGATTCGGCCCACCGCTCGACGCCTTGCTTGCTCGCCATCATTTCCATCTGGATGCGGAGCAAGTCCCCGGCATTGCTGCATTCTTCCATTACACGTTGCTCAAACTCCTTGGGATCCAGCCCAGTCACAAGAAACATCGCACTGTTGCAATAGGCATCGAGCATTTTGCGGCGATTGCCACGCACCGCGAGATCCCCGAAGTGCCGTGCCAGCACTGTGTACACAGCGCTTTCCTCGGGGAAGACGGCGAATCCTCCGGCCGAAAGCAGGGAGTAGTAAAGCAGCTTAGTGCCAGATCGGTGGGAGCCGAGTACAAACACTGGGGCACGAGACCGGGTGCTACGCGGTCTGGAGTGACCTGTTGATTGGCTTTCAACCATAGCGTTTTCCGGGATTTACCTCCTCGGAACGGTGGCTCCTAACCCCTTAGTATCGAGTGCTTTACGGGCGACGGAATTGAGGAGGGAGTAGATCCGTTTGCCCGGGTATTTACCGCAAAAAGATCTTACCATTGACCGTACCCATCCATCTACTCCAAAGTTTCGAGCATGGTCGAGAGTTCCTCCCATTCCGTCATCAAGCTCCGCAGATCGGTCTTCCTGGCGGCAAGTTCGTGTGTCTGCCGCTGGGTTTCATCGGCGCCGACGAAAACTTGGAGTTGAGATTCGCAGAGGGCGATGGCGGCTTCGGTGCGGGTGATTTCTTCTTCCACTTCCCGTAGGCGGTTTTTCATTTGCTCGCGCTTAATAGGGTTCAGACGCTTCAATCTGGAGTCGGCGGGCTCGGACTTTGGCGCGTTGCCGTTGGTTGGCGTGGCGACTGGCTTTCCTTCTTGTGCCGGGGGGCTTGAAATCGCGCGATTGGCTGGGATACGCGCTGCTGATAACTCGCCGACTAACTCGTTCTGCAGGGCTTCATTCTGCCGCGCCGCTCCGCCCTGCTTGCGCCAGAGATAGTCTTCGTAATT
>PLHN01000225.1 GCA_003139975.1 Acidobacteriaceae bacterium | reverse complement strand
CTATGCGGGTGAAGTCAGGCAGATCATCAGCGGCTCGATCGGTTTTGACGATTGGGAATGGGGCGTCGATCTGTTTGCCGACGATCCGCTGGTGTTCAAGAAACTGATCTATGAAATGCGCTTTGACCAAGTCAGCGCGGTTTACGCTCTGTTCGGGAGCTTCTATGTTGGATTGCGGTGTGCTGCGAGCAGCCTTCACGAGTTGCTGGAGGGCAAGCTGCCATCGTGAGCTATGAGCTATGAGCTTCGAGCTACGAGCGAGCTGATTGGGATGTTTATCTACTAGTAACTTCAGCCCCCTCCAAGCGATCGTTTGGAATCAAAGACTTAGCGGGATTGCCTTCGCTAGATCTTTGAGGAATAAGGAGTTAGTGGCAAAATATTGATAAATAAGGCGTTAGCGTTGCTGGAACAGTATCCATTTCCTTGGGCAAAATCTTGTCAATAGGGGGAAATTGCAGGAATCGGGGTAAGTTGTTTGATTTGCGGGAAATATAAATCGGGGAAAGTTGGCGGGGTGGTACCTTTCCAAATGAGATAATAGATATAGGTGGAAAAGAAAAAGGTGCGGCTTCGGCTGCGCCTTTTCTATTTCAGTGGCCGGTGGTCAGCGGTCAGTGGTTAGCGGCTAGTGGGCAGTAGCTACGAGTCCAAGTTTAGGAGTTGGAGTTATGGGGGATTATCCGGTTGAGGTGCGGCGGTGTCAACATATCAAGGTGAATGGGACGCAGTGCGGGTCGCCGGCGCTGCGGAACGAGAAGGTTTGCTACTTTCATAGCCAATGCCGCGTGACCAAAGTTGCGGTTACGGAGGCGTGGAAGAATGGCGAAATTGTGCTTTCTCCTTTTGAGGATGCGGGCTCCATTCAATTCACCTTGAGGCAGATCGCGCAAATGCTCCTCGAACAAAAGATCACCGAGAAAAAGGCCGGGCTGCTGCTGTACACGCTGCAGATCGCGTCCTCGAACCTGAAGCAGATGAACGCGGAAAAACCGCGCCCGACGCAGGTGGTGGTGGATCCGGAGACGGTGGGGGAGACGCCGCTGGGAGAGACGCCGTGGTCGGCGAGCGGAGAGGGGCACGATCCGGAAGAGGAATGGGAACAGGAGCAGGAGTGGGCGAGCGCGGACGAGGAACCGCGGCTTGAGTCCAAAAGGCAGGCCGAGGAGAGCGCCGATGACATCTTCGCGGATCCCGATACGAGGTTGGGGTCGACGGCGCGAGTGCTTAGCATCAGCCAGTGGCTGCTGAAGAACCCGGAGTCGACCTATAAGAAAATGCGGCACATGCTGGAGTGTCAGATGGAGGCATGGCGCAGGGATCTAGCGCCGGCTTCCATTCCGTTTGGGCCATGCGAGGATGAGGATGAGCTGCCGCCGGAGACGATTCAGGCGTGCGAGGAACGCAAGCCATACGTGGTGTGAGGGAATCGGGTCATCGGGTGATCGGGCCATCGGGTGATCGTCTCGACAGGTGGTCGAGTAATCGGGTCATCTTTTTTGGCTTGGGTGTGCTTCGCGTTTTGGTTTTGGCGGGAAGAAACCGAAACTCGTGGCGCTTCATATCGACGCGTGCGCCGCGAAACGCCACTCCTTCCATGCGCAGGCGGAATCTTTGCTCGGCACCGCCCTCTCCCGGAAGTTTGATGGCTCCGCCGGAGCCGAGCACGCGGTGCCAGGGCAATCCGGGAACCTGGCGCAGAATCTGCACTACCTGCCGCGCCGCCCCCGCCCAGCCCGCAGCCCGCGCCACCGCGCCGTAGCTCGATACTTTCCCTGCTGGCAAGGCGCGGATCGCCCGCACCACGCGGGCGCGCTTGTCATCGAGGGCGTCCTTGGCGGCGGATTTCTTTCGAGACGTTCTCTTTCCAGGCGTTCTCTTTCCAGACATAGCTTGGGACGGGCGCTTGCGAGTTCGGAACTTAAGATTGGCGAGTCCCTGAAATCCCGCCGTGCGCACGCAGGTTCGCTTCTACAAAAATTTACATCACTCCATCAAACCAAAGATTACGATAAACTCATCACACCAGCTTACACATAACAAACTGCCCTACGGAGAGAAATGGCATGTCTCGTGTGCTCAAAGTCCTGTGTTTCGCCCTGGCTGTGATTGCTTTTGGAGCGTTCGCCGCCAGTTGCGGCTCCAGTAACGCCCAGTACCGGGTGGTCAATGCCATTCCCAATACAACCAGCTTCGATGCCAACGGTTTCGCGGTTTATATGAATGGAGCGGCGGTATTTTCTGACGTGTGCTTCACGTGCGTAGACCCAAGTGGAAAATACCAGAGCGTGTCGGGTGGTTCCGACACACTCGATGTGTATACACAGACTGAATCCGGACAAACGGGCGCTACGCCGGACATCAGCAGCACTCTTAACCTCGGTGGAGGCACGCAGTACACGTTGGTGCTGGTTGGGAATGGAAATACGGTTCCACTGGCTGCGCAGGTCATCACCGACCCGAACCCAACGCCGACCTCGGGCGATGCGGGAGTTCGCATTATCGATGCCTCGCTGATCTTGCCAAGTGTGGACGTTTGGGTCCTGCCGAGTTCAATCACCACCTGCTGTGCGCAGAACCCACCGGGGCAGGTCGCATCCGGACTTCAGTACCCGGCGAGCGTGGGCGGCGGGTACCAGAACGTTGGAATTCCAAGCAGCGGCGGCCTGACCGCTTGGGTGGTTGTACACGGTAACGACGGTGCCCTGCTTCTTAAAAGCATCTCGTACACGCTCAACGCGGGGCAAAACTACACGCTGGTGCTGACGGATGCGTCTGGCGGCGGGTCTCCACCGCAATTCGTGTTTGCGACGCCTTAACCGGAGGCGCGCTGAGGAAGAAGGCGCCCCCGCGGGAGACAATTCAACCGAACCCTGCCCGGCCTCCGCGGAGGCCGGTTTTTGCGTCTAGGCGACGCTCGCGGCGAAGGATTTCGCGGCCTTTTCTTCGTCGTCGAAGACTTCAAAAATCGTGACCAGCTTGGTGATCTGGAGCAGGTCGCCGACGCGCTGGTTGAGGCTGGCTAACTTCAGCGTGCCCCCAGCGTTACGCGCCGAGGTAAACAGCGAAACCAGCGTTCCCAGCCCTCCGCTATCGACCTGACTCACGTCGTGGAGGTTCAGGACAAGCTTGGGCGATTGTGCCAGCAGCTTCTTGACCTTGTCGCGCAAGCTGGCCGATTCCTCGCCAAACACCAGCCGCCCGCTGCAATCGACGATCATCACCCCGTGCAATGTCCGAGTGCTTATTCTGAGTTGCATGCCAGGTTCTTCTCCATTCGATCGGCAGATAATAATGCAGAAAACTCAATGCAAGAGCGTACCCTGCCGGGCTGAACCGCGCAAGCCAGAGAGCGGTCAGCCGCGAGTTTTGGGGGACCGCGTTCGCTCGAAGCTGGCGATTCGCGACCCGAAGCTGCACGTCTCCGCAGACTGTATAATCAGAGATTCCGCATGAGCTATCAGGTACTGGCCCGTAAATACCGTCCCCAGAAGTTTTCCGACGTGATCGGCCAGGAACACGTCACGCGCACGCTGCAAAATGCCATCGAGCAGGAGCGCATCGCCCACGGCTACATTTTCAGCGGCCACCGCGGCATCGGGAAGACGACTGTCGCCCGCATCCTGGCCATGGCGCTCAATTGCCGATCGGCAGCCAAGCCCGTCGCCGAGCCTTGCGGCATCTGCGACTCGTGCACGGAAATCCGCGCCGGCAACGCCGTCGATGTGATCGAAATTGACGCTGCCACCAACCGCGGCATCGACGAAATTCGCGAACTCCGCGACGGCGCCCGCTATCGCCCGGCGCGCGCCCGCTTCAAAATTTACATCCTCGACGAAGCGCACCAGATCACCGACGCCGCTTTCAACGCCTTGCTCAAGACGCTGGAAGAGCCTCCGAGCCACATCATTTTCATGATGGCCACCACCCAGCCCGAGGATATTCCGCAGACCATCCGCTCGCG
>PLHN01000502.1 GCA_003139975.1 Acidobacteriaceae bacterium | reverse complement strand
CCATGCGCGCCGCCTTCAAAGCCCTCAGCGACAACAAGCAGGTCGCCGTACTCGCGCCCACCACGGTTCTGGCCTTCCAGCATTACGAAACTTTCAAGCAGCGCTTCGCCGCCTTCCCCGTGAAGGTCGAAATGATCAGCCGCTTCCGCACGCCCAAGCAGGTCAAAGACGTTCTCGAAAGAGTTGCGGTCGGCAAAGTCGATATTCTGATCGGCACCCACCGCCTGCTCTCGAAAGACGTAAAATTTTCCGACCTCGGTCTGCTTGTCGTTGACGAAGAGCAGCGCTTCGGCGTCCGCCACAAAGAGCGCATCAAGCAAATACGCACCGAAGTCGATGTGCTCACCATGTCGGCCACACCCATCCCGCGCACCCTGCACATGTCATTGGTTGGCCTGCGCGACATGAGCGTCATCGAAACGCCGCCCAAAGACCGCATGGCGATTCAAACCGTCGTCGCCAGCTGGGACGAAAAACTGATTCAGTCGGCCATTGAGCAAGAGTTAGACCGCGGCGGCCAGGTTTATTTCGTGCACAACCGCGTAGAAACGATCTGGGAGATTGCCGCCAAGCTGCAAGGTCTGGCGCCCAACGCGCGCATCACCGTCGGCCACGGGCAAATGGGCGAAGGCGAGCTGGAAAAAGTGATGCTCAAATTCATGCATCACGAAGCCGATATCCTGGTTTCGACCACCATCATCGAAAACGGCCTCGACATCCCTCTCTGCAACACCATCGTCATCAATCGCGCCGACCGCTTCGGTCTCTCCGAGCTTTACCAGCTAAGAGGGCGCGTAGGCCGCTCCAACCGCCGCGCCTACGCCTACCTGCTTCTGCCCGCCGAAATCGAGCTGACGCCGATAGCCCGCCGCCGTCTAGCCGCGCTAAAAGAATTTTCAGACTTAGGCGCAGGTTTCAAATTCGCCGCGCTCGACCTCGAACTAAGAGGAGCTGGCAATCTGCTCGGCGGAGAGCAAAGCGGTCACATCGAAGCCATAGGCTTCGAACTCTACACCCAGATGCTCGAGCGAGCGGTGCGAGAAATGAAGGGTGAGCAGGGCGTCGAGGTCACCGAAATCCAGCTCAACCTCGGCCTCAACATCCGCATTTCGTCGGACTACATCAAAGAAGAAAATCAGCGCCTGCGTATGTACAAGCGAATTGCTGGCGTAGAAACGGAATCGCAACTGAAAGACGTCTGCAGCGAACTCACCGACCGCTACGGCGAGCCGCCCGCCGCCGTCCGCAACTTGCTCGCCTACGCCACGCTCAAACTGCAAGCCATGCGCGTGGGCGCAACCGCCATCGAGCGCAAACGCGAAATCGTCAACATCAAATTCAGCCCCACCGCCGCGATTGATCCCGGCAAACTGGCCCGCTTCGTAGCCTCCCAGCCTAAATCCCAGTTCACTCCCGACGGCACGCTGAAGTTCACAATAAAAATAGCCAGCGCCGAAGCGATCCTCGAAACCCTCCGCGATCTTCTCGAGGAGTTAGAAGCGCAAGAGGCCCCGGTGAATTAGACGGCGACGCACGACTCAACCTCCAAAACTAATTTAGAATCTCTTCTTCTGGATCAGCTTGAAGGAGGTTCGTATGACCGAGACGCCACAGCAATATACTCAACGCATTCTCGCCACCGCGGCAAAGCAGGAACCGCTCAAAGTACAAGCAGCCACACCAAAGAAAATCGAGCGGTTAATCGCCAAGGCGTCGGCCTCAAACCTGCGCAAGCGGCCCGCACCCGGCAAATGGTCGGCGGCCGAAATTCTGGCCCATTTGGCGGATGTGGAAATCGTAGTCGGCTGGCGCGTGCGTTCGATCCTTGGCGCGCCCGGAACGCCGATCCAGGCCTTCGATCAGGATGCTTGGGTCGTGGCTGGGCATTACGACAAGCGCAGCCCGCGTGAAAGTCTGGCCCAACTCCGCGCCCTCCGAACGGCCAACCTCGCGCTCTACAAGACCCTCTCTCCCGATCAGTGGAAGCATTCCGGAATTCACTCCGAGCGCGGCCAGGAGAGTGTCGAACATATCGTTCGTATGATTGCTGGGCACGACCTCAATCATCTGCGACAAATTGAAGGGGCCCTCTCCGGCGGCTCGTAACCGGGCCTCAAACGTGGCTTCAGCGCCAAGGGCCCGACTTGCTTCCCTTGCCTCCCGTCTTCGAATGACGGCACATGCAAGAATCTACCGCAGCAGCCATGCCGAGCAGGTCGCCACCACCCCTCCTGCCGCCAGCACCAGGCCCAGATGCCAGAAAATCCGCCGTCCCGAGAGCAGCGTGATCGACGTAATCACCAGCGCAATCTCCAGAAAAACCTCCCCAAGGTCGAAGCGGTCCGCTTTCCGGCTCGCGAGTCCGGTCTCCTGTTCCAGTTCCCGGGCCTTGGCGTCGAGTTCCTTCTGTTCATCCTTATAGCGATCCGCCTCGGCCCTGTACTTCTCCCCCAGCTTGGCAACCGCCTCCTCATCCTTCGCCGCGACCACGGTCGTAAGGTCGGCGAAAAGTTCGTCGGTATGCCGGCGGATGTTCTTGGCCTGGTAGTAACCCCACTGATCGGTAACCTTATTCTGCAGGAGAATTTCTTCGGTATGCGTGCGATGCCCAAGCAACGACACCGTTGCCACCAGAACCGCCAGCACCGCCATCGTCAGGGTAATCGGCGCAAGGTCGGGATGCTCGCGGGCGTGTTCGGCGTGCTCATGCAATTCGTGGATTTCTTCGCTCATGGAATCGGGCTCCTGATATGGGCTTTTCTAAATTGCGCTCTGACAACACTACGAACTCGGCCTATGGCCTGCGAGCAATTCTTCGGCGCGCCTTCGCAGGAGGTATGAGCATAAACCAAGCGCTCCAAATCATCTCAACTATTCCCCGCGCTTTCTATTCTCCCATCACTTTTATCAAAACGCGTTTGTCGCGCTGGCCATCGAACTCGGCGTAGAAGATCTGTTGCCAGGTACCGAAGTCGAGCCTGCCCGCAGTCACCGGCACGATCACCTCGTGATGAACCAGCAGCGACTTCAAATGAGCATCGCCGTTATCTTCGCCGGTCTGATGATGCCGGTAATTGCGGTCGAAGGGCGCAAGCTTCTCCAGCCACTGGTCAATGTCTTCGATCAGTCCGCTCTCGTTGTCGTTGACGTAGACACCGGCCGTAATGTGCATGGCGGAAACCAGAATCATTCCTTCCTTGATATCCGCCTTCTTGAGCGCGGCCTCGACCTGCGGCGTGATGCGCACATAGGCGCGCTTGGTCTTGGTGTGAACAGTGATGTACTCGGTATGGAATTTCATTGGTTTTTCGGGCCACGATCGTGTGAGCAGGATCACCTCGACCCATACCCAATCTCACTGCACGATTTGCGCGCCTATTGTAAGCTTTAACTAGGGCGTAGTTTCATGGCCGCCACTCGGTTTGAAGAGATTGCGCGCGAACTCCCAGAATTACTTAGCCGGCAAATGCAGGCCCTTGTTGGCAGGAGCTTCAACGACCTCACCACAGATGAAAACGTTGCTTACGAGGCCCGCAGGCAAAAGATTCGGGAGTTGCGCTCGGAACTCGATACACTTCGCAAGGCGCGGTAGAAGTCTCACCGGCCATTTCTCTTGTCCGGCTTCCCGCCCACCTTACGACGCGTTTTCTTCTTAGGGAGATCCTCTGCGGCTTCTTCACACTCCGTGAGCAATTTGTTCATCGCATCGATGATGCGCGCAAGCTCCTTGGGATCTTTTGTCGAGCGCGCTTCTTCTTGCAGTGCGGCCCAACCGGGCGGGGGAGTAGGAGGCATTTCCTTGGGAAATAACAAAACCTGACTCTAACACTATGTGCGGAATCAAGTCCATGCGTGTCCGCCGCCGATAGTGCCGCTTTAAGATACCAAGGTGGCTGTTGAGAGAATGTTGTCTACCGCATCGATTCCTCGATCTCCGAGATCCAATCCGGGCGTTTGAGAACCTCGCGCGGCTTGGGACCGTCGGCAGCGCCTACGATGCCATCGCGTTCCATTAGATCGATGAGGTGTGCGGCGCGGCCGTAGCCGATGCGCAAGCGGCGCTGCAACAGGGAAGTGGAAGCCTTGCCGAACTCGATCACCAGGCGCACGGCATCGTTGAAGAGCGGATCGTTGTCTTCTTCGGAAAATTCGCCGGCCTCGCCATCGGCTCCGATTCCGCCTTCGCGATCTTCCTGGGGATTTTCGAGGAACTTCTCCTGATATTGCGCCACGCCTTGCGCCTTCCAGAATTCCACGACCGCCGCGATCTCTTTCTCGGTAACAAAGGGAGCGTGCAATCGATGCACGCGCGCGGAACCGGAAGGCAGGTAGAGCATGTCGCCGCGCCCCAGCAAACACTCGGCGCCGTTGGCGTCGAGAATGGTGCGTGAGTCGACTTTAGTCGCTACGCGGAACGACACGCGGGCAGGGAAGTTGGCCTTGATGAGTCCGGTGATGACGTCTACCGACGGGCGTTGCGTGGCCAGCACAAGATGGATGCCGACGGCGCGCGCCATCTGCGCCAGACGCGTGATCGATTCCTCGACATTGTGGCCGTCCAGCATCATCAGGTCGGCCAACTCGTCGATGATGATGACGATGTAGGGAATCGGGCCGTCGTCGGATTGCTCGGCTGCAAACAGGCTGGGCGTGTCGTCGAACAGCGCGTTGTAGCCGGCGATGTTGCGGACGCCTTTCGAGGCCAGAAGCTTGAGCCGCCGCTCCATCTCGCGCACGGCGTTGCGCAGCGCGTTGGCTGCGAGTTTGGGCTCGGTGATGATGGGCGTATAGAGGTGCGGAACCCCCTCATAATTGCCCAGCTCCAGCCGCTTTGGATCCACCAGCACGAGGCGCACCTGATCGGGCGTCGACTTATAAAGGATCGACATGATCATGGCGTTGATCGCAACACTCTTGCCGGTTCCGGTCGAGCCCGCGATGAGCAAGTGCGGCATGCCAGCCAGATCGGCGACCGCCAGCCGGCCATTGATGTCCTTGCCCATGCCCACTGTCAGCTTCGATTTCGAGCCGATGAATTCCGGCGATTCGATGTTCTCGCGCAGCCAGATGATTTCGCGCTCGCGGTTCGGAACCTGTATGCCCACCGTGCTTTTGCCCGGCATGCGCTCCACCAGAATGCTTTCCGCGCGCAGCGCGAGGCAGAGATCGTCGGTCAGGCCAACAATGCGGCTGTACTTGATCCCGGCTTCCGGCTTGTACTCGAAGGTCGTGACCACAGGGCCAGGATTAATCTGTGTGACTTGCCCGTGCACGTCGAACTCGGCGTAACGATTGGTGAGCACAGAAGCCAGCAGCTTGAGCTCGTCTTCATGCACCGCCTGCTGCTCATCGGGACGATGAAGCAGGCTCGAAGGCGGCAGCTTGTAGCCTCCCGCGATCTTCGGCATCGTAGTCTTCGCCTTGCGCTCGGTGTCGGCGCGCTCGGTAACCTCGATCTCGGAAGAAGCGGATGTTGCGGGTGAAGGCGCTGGCGCTGAAGCAATCTCGCTGTCATCTTCCCCGGCCATGCGTTCGATGCCAGTCGGACGCGTGCCTGCCGGCGTCTGCACGCCCGGAATCTCCTGCTCGCTAGTCGGCTCGGCACGTGCGACTTCCGCCCGCGGCGCAGGCATTCGCGCGGGCACCAGTTGCGTGGTGACGACCGGCTTCTCAGCGCGCCGTTTTTCGAGTTCTCTCTGCTGCCGCTTGCGCTCCCGTTCGTCCTGCCAATCGCGCAACCGGTCGCGCAGCGCGACAAAGAACGCAAACCGCGTGGGTGCCCACACCTGAATCGCGGAGAACGAGAACGCCGTCGTCAGATAAAGCGCAACCGCAAGAACAGTTGTGCAGACAATGTACGCGCCCGCCACGTTCAAGTAGCGGATCAACACGTCGCCGACGATGCGCCCGGCGAGCCCTTCAATGGGAATTGCGCCCAGCCAGCGCATATGTCCCGGCAAAATGGCCAGCAGCGCGGGGACAAACATCAGCAGCCAGATTGCGCCCAGCGTTTTCGCCATCGGAGCTTGCACAGCGCGCGAGCGGAACCAGCGCACGCCCAACATCCCGAGAAACACAGGCAGCAGGAACGCTCCAATCCCGAGGAACTGAAGAACAATATCGGCGAGATAAGCGCCGAGGATGCCGATCCAGTTGCGCGCGCCGTGCGATCCAGTGAGCACCGACGCGCTGTTGAGCGACGGATCCAGCGGCGAATAGGAAGCGAGTGCGAGGAAAAGGAGAAGCGCAGAGATGCACAGCAGGAAGCCGATCAGTTCGTTCAGGCGTCGGCTCCTGGTGGGCAGAAAGATCTTAGAGAAAAATGTCATTGGGCAGCGTTCGACCGCGTGGGGATAGATCTCCCACGCCAGGTCGTCACGAAGCCAGAGCCTAGTAATTATGACAAGAACTGGAGACCGCGACAACGCTCGAAAAGGTCAGGGGTGGCAAACAAGGTACACGCAGCGAAAAGCGAGGCACTTCTACGCGAATGTTCACGTTGCATTACCGTCCGATATAGCCCGCGGCCCAAGCCAAGACCGCAATTCCGATAACAATGCGGTAGATGGCAAACGGCACGAACCCGTGCTTGCGGACCCAGTTCATGAACCACGCGACTGCGACGTAGGCGACCAGGAAGGAGACGACGAACCCGCCGGCGAGAACTCCCCATTCGTGCATAGTGAGATCGGCGACGCCAATCGGGTTATCGTCTTTGCCGGAAAGCGACTTGTAGAGCGTGTAGAGCGTCGCGACCGTCATGGTCGGCATCGACAGAAAAAAAGAGAATTCGAGCGCCGCCGAGCGCGACATTCCTACCAATTGTCCTGCGCCAATCGTCGACATCGAGCGCGACGTCCCTGGGAAAACGGCGGAAAGAATCTGGCACGCGCCAATCCAGAGCGACTGCGCGCCATACATATCGTCCATCTTCCACGTATGGATCGGGGATCCGGGCGCGTCGGGACCGGCCTTTTCCCAGGGCGCTTTCATGGCGTCGATCACCCACATCGCGATTCCGCCCAGTAGCAGCGCCGCTCCCATCACATACAGGCTTTCGAGATTCTTGCCAATCACCTTGGTCAGCAGAAATGCGGGGATCGCAGTGACCACAAAAGCGATCATCACCAGGCTTAACGGGTGAGTCAGGTAGTCGCAGTCTTTCTTCTCGCCTTCGGGCCAAGTCTTAATGAGCTTGACGATGTGGGCGCGAAAGTAGATGGGCAGAACCAGAATCGCGCCCAACTGAATGACGATCGAGTACATCTTCCAGTAGCCGCTCGAAAGCGGAACCTGCATCAGCTCTTCGGCAAGACGGAGGTGCGCAGTGGAGCTTACGGGAAGAAATTCGGTCAGGCCTTCGATAATTCCCAGCAGGACAGAGAGAAGATAATGGCTCACAGTGCCTTCTCCAATAAGGCGGTTTCAGTATCGCAGAAATCTGTTACGCGGAAGTTAGGAAGTGTGATTCGGGCCCCCTACCCCCTCCCCGGTCTATTAGAATCAAGACTTTAGGCCGGGTTGTCCTGCCAAAGTCTTGAGCGGAAATGGCTTAGAGGTAAAGTCTTGAAAAATAAAGCGTTAGCCTTAATGTTCGGCGGTTCCTGATGTCAGGGAGCCATGAGCCCACTTTACCGTCGAAGGATCAATTTTAGCATGGAGTGTCAAGAGGGTTCCGTCCGTGTCTCCTGAAAGAGCCGAGATTCGTGCCCATTTTCCGTTCCGGTTTTTCTCCCCAGAGAAGCGAACAATTGGCGAACAAAATATTGTTTGAAATACACATGTGTACGTACAATGTGTGCAGAGATAATAAACGAAAGGGGTTCGGGGATTTGTGGGAGGCCAAAGGGGGCTTGACGGGCATGATATATGGAAATCGCGGCTAGATCGGTGGGCGTGACCGTTCGAGGTTGAGTTGAAGGAGGCGGGTCAGAATTTCCTGATCGGTCAGATTTTTCGGCCAGCCGTAGGCGGCGAACACGGCATCGTCAAGTTCCCGGTGGGCGTCCTGCAGCCACGTGGGGTTTTCGTTGTACAGGTTCGTCAGCGTGCGCTTCTTTAATTCCGCCGCTGAAGCGTCAGGCGGGTTCAGCCATGCGTCGCGCTTTTTCACGAGTTCGCGGGCGGCGTTAGGATGACCTTCCGGTTTCGCAGCGATGACGATCCAGTTTCGCAGTGAGCGGCGGTTATCATAGAGGGCATGGGGGACGAGAACGGGGCGCAGACGTTGCTGATCGATGCGGATGACACGCTCTGGGAGAACAACATCTATTTCGAGCGGGCGATCGCCAAGTTCATTTCGTTTCTTGATCACCGTGAATATTCGCCCGAAGCGGTGCGGCTGGTTCTGAACGACGTGGAGCGCGACTCGATTGTGAAGCATGGCTATGGGCTGCACAGCTTCGCGCACTCACTGGTGGAAACCTTTGAGAAGCTCTCGGTCGAGCCGGTGACTCCCGCGCTGCACGAACGGATTCGGAGTTTTGCCCACCAGATTGCAGAGCATCCAGTGGAGCTGATTGCGGGTGTGCCGGAGACGCTCGACTACCTAAGCGAGAGGCATCATCTGATTCTGATGACGAAAGGCCATCCGGCCGAGCAGGCGAGCAAAGTGGAGCGGTCTGGATTGAAAGAATATTTTGCGGCGGTCGAGATTGTGGCCGAGAAGGACGAAGCGACATACCGTTCGGCGATTTCGAAGTATGCGCTGGCGACGGACGAGACCTGGATGGTGGGGAATAGTCCG
Source organism: Acidobacteriaceae bacterium (assembly GCA_003139975.1). Lineage (GTDB taxonomy): Bacteria > Acidobacteriota > Terriglobia > Terriglobales > Acidobacteriaceae > Acidiflorens. Next base: position 5,746 of record PLHN01000502.1, on the reverse strand, counting down.
AAGTCGGACATCAATCCGGCGCTGGCGGCGGGGTTGCACGCGGTGTTTGTGCCCCACGACAATACGTGGATATTGGAGCATGAGGAGCTGGCGGAGGCGCCTCCCGCGCAGCGACTGGTGGTGGTGGACCGGTTCGCGGACTTGCGGGAGCACTTTTAGTGGCTAACGGTGCGAGGGCGGGACGCCCCTTCGACAGGGTCAGGGCAGGTTCTCGCGACAGCCGGCAGGATGCCGGCGCTACGCCCCAAAATAAGACACAGGCTGAAACCCGGAATTGCTTCCGGCTCCAGCCTGCGCTTCCTTCAACTTGTGGACCGGCCTAGTTTGCCGGGGTGGGATTGGCGTTGGCGGTTGTGCCTGCCGTCGCGGGCGCGGGTGTCGCCGGCGCGGTGGCTACGCTGTTATAGCGAGCCAGGCGCGGGAAAAACGGCGTGACCTCGAACGGCATTTTGTCGCGCGCCGAAGTGATGGCAACCGGCTGCGCCTTGATCAGTTCAACTTTGTTATCCCAGGGATTGAGCTTGACGCGGCCGCCCAAAGGCAGCGCGGCAATCTGATCGAGCTTGTTCCACTCGAGCGCAGGAGCTCCATTGGCGAGCGCGGCCATGCGCGTGATGGTGCCGTTTTCGGCCATGTTGTTGCCGAGGTGAGCCTGCAGCAGGGCGGCCAATTGCGGGGCGCGCGCTTGCAGGGCCTTGATGAACAGGCCGGCAGAGTCGAGCTTTTGTGCGTAGGGCGAAGCCTTCAGCATCTCGATCGCTTTTTTGTCGGCGGCTGTTTCCTCTTCCGGAATGTGCTTGAAGCCGAGGTTGGCGAAGGTGCCTTCGTCGGAGAACAGCATGCGGTCGTTGAAGGCATACATGCTGCCCAGGTTGTGCCCGAGAACGATGTGCGCCAGTTCGTGCGCCAGCACCATGGCGAGGCTGCCCTCGTCGGGGAGCACGTCGATCAGGCCGCGGCTCACGACGATGGTGTTGCCCACGCTGAAGGTTTCGAGCGGGGAAGTGGTCAGCACGCGCGTGCGGACGGGGCGCGGCAGGTCGATGTTATTGGTGATCTCGATGTTGTTGACGACGGTTTGCAGAATCTTGTCGACCTCGCCTTCGGGCGCGACCAAGCCCGCCTTCTCGAGGCGTTCGATCACGTTGTCTTCGGCCTGCTGCTGCCAGTTGCGCTCGGCGGCCAGAGGCGATGCATCCTGCGCGGAAGGTGTTTCGTCTTTCACGCTATCGACGCGAATCTGCGTGAGTTCCTCATTGGCGCTTGACGCTTTCAGGTTGTAGCCCCACATGCGGGTTTGCGCTTTGAAGGCGAGCTTGTTTTTGGCTCCGGCGGTGAAGTCGCCTTCTTCGCTGTAGATGTAAGACGGGATCCAATAGCCCTCAGTCAGGTTCAAGCGCCAGCTATCCATGTGGAAGAAGTAGGCGTTGCGCGAGGGGCGGGCATAAGTGCCGTTCAGGCGGACGATGTTAAAACCCTGATCCTCAACCCATATGCGTCCGATGAAACGGCCGTGGCCGCCGGCGTCTTTCTTGGGAAGGATATCAAACACCAGGCAGCGCACATCGCCGAGGAATTCGCGGCGGGCATAGTGAAAATCGTAGTGCTGGCGGTCGAATTCGTTGCGATCGGCGTAGATCATCCAGGAGAAGCCGAGGGGCTGATACTGGAACTTGAACATCTTGGTGAAGCCGCCCAGAAGACGCTTCTCCATGCCTTCGTCGCTATCCTTGCTGCCCTTACCCTTGTCGTTAAGGTAGTCCTCGCGGTCGATGGAGTCGCTGAGATCCATGCGGCCGAGGAAATAGTGGTCGCTCTGCGGAATCGGCCCCATCTGCGGATCCTGGGTCAGATCCTGCAGGTAGGTCTCGACGACCGGCGTGCGCGGGGCTAGAAATGTGACCAGGGCTTTCTCGCGCAGGATGACACGGTCGACGACCTGATCCATGGTGGTGGGCGGCGCCAGCGTGGTCTGGGCTTGACCGGTCTGGGATTCAGCCGCAGCCGTTGGGGCTACGGGCTTTTTCTTCTCGGCAACTGCCGTCATCGTCATGGCCAGCGCGAGCAGAGCCAAAACCATCAATTTCGTATTGCGCATGACTTCATCTCCAAAGTTTCAGTACGCCAGTTGAAATACCACGTGCACGATGGCTGTCGAATCGACCGCCTGCCCGTAGTGCATGGCGGGCTTAAAACGCATTTTGTTGGCAGCCGAGATGGCAGCCTCGTCAAGTCCGTGGCCGAGACCTTTGACAATGCGGTTGACATGCAACTGCCCACCCGCGGAAAACTCGACTTCGAGCAGAACTTCACCTTCCAACTTCAGATCTCGTGCATCCTGCGTATAAACCGGATTTGGCTTGTAAGTGATCTCGACGGCAGTGGTTGCCGGTCCCGTATCCATGCGCGGAGCGTGGGGCACGTTCTGCGCGATTTGCTGCGTGCCAAAACCCGAGCTTTGTACCGTGGCGTTGCCGCGGCCGCTGCTGCGTCCGTCACCCCGACCGGGAGTGGCGATGCCATCGCCGAAATCGGTGCTGGCTACCGTTCCCTTGATCCCTTTGGCGCCGCCGGACCCGTTGCCTTGTCCGGGGCCGACGGGCATGTCAAACGAACCCGCGGCGGAAGCGATCAGCTTGCCGTTGGGCTTGCTGTTTTCGCTGGGCTTCAAACCGTTGGGGTCGCCAAAACCGCCAGTCTGCACCTTCTGGATCGGAGCATTGACGGTGGGCGTCACTGAGCTGCCTTGAAAATCGCCGGTGTGGATCAAAACCGGGCGCGCGCCTCCCGGGATCGGCTTAAGCACGGCAGGAGCAAAGTTATTCAAAGCCACTTTGGGCGGCTCAATCTCTTGTTGGGGCTGTGGTCTGGTGGCATGAACCTCTTCGGGCACAACCAGCTTGGGTGCCTTGAACACCGGTTCGGGCGGCAACAATTTGGCGTGCACGGGCAGTGGCTTCGCCTTCGGCAGCTTTTCCGTTCTGAGCGCTGGCCGCGGGATGAGTTCGGTCACGTAATAATTGGGCAAGATCTTCAGCGTGTCGGGCACGAGGATACCGAGAAGTATGAGGAACACGATGAGCGCGGTGACAAGGCCGTAACTCGCGGCGAAACTGCGCCAGTTCCACTTGTTCTCGGGCAGCAAGCCGAGCTGAAATTGTTGATAGGACACAGGCATCCCTTGGCTCCAAATGGGGACCCAAGCATGGGGAGACTGCTCAGGGTTGGAGTCTTCAAGGTAGGGCAGTTTGGGGACCGGGTAAACGTGTCGCCTGCGCGTGTCCTTTGGTAACCAATCTAGCCTTTGATTTGATTACCGGTTACTTGAGTTTCTGACCCACGCCTGCGCGCGAAAAAATAAAAGACTGGGATGCCGGCCAGGATCGTTAAACATCCTTCCGCGGAATAGCGAAGATTGTCGGTGAATGTGTAATACAAAAGGATGGCTGAGGCTGCGATGAATAGCGCGGGAACGATGGGATAGCCGAGCACGCGATAGGGGCGATCGGCGTTCGGATCGCGGACGCGAAAAACGAAGACCGTGCTGCCGGCAATCATGTAGAAGAGCCATTCGGCAAAGATGGCGAGCGAGAAGAACTGGCGGAAATTGCCTCCGCCAAGCAGCAGGACCATGGACAATCCGCATTGAACGACAAGAGCAACCGAGGGAGTGTGGAATCGCGGATGCACTTCGGCAATTGCCTTGAAGAAATACCGGTCGCGTGACATGGCAAAGGGGACGCGCGCGCCGCTCATGATGGTGCCGTTCAACGTCACGAGCATGGATATGGCAATGCCGATTGAGACGAGGGTTGCACCGCCGCGGCCGAGGACCAGCGCGACGGCGTCGGCCGCCGGACGCGCGGAGGCGGCGACGGCAGAGGCCGGCATCGCATATTGCACGGCCGCATTGATGAGGACGTAGAGCGCGCCTACGGTTGCCACTCCCCAGACCAGAGAAAGAGGAATGTTGCGCTGGGGATTGCGAATCTCGCCGGCCACCATGTTGAGATCGTTCCAGCCATCGTAGGCCCAGAGAGCGGCTACCAGCGCGGCGAAGAAGCCGGCGAGGCCGCCTTTGGCTCCGGCGAAGGTGGTTGAGAAATTCGCCCAGGTTCCATTCTTGTAGCTGAAGCCTACGGCGACGATGCCAAGGATGACGGCGATTTTCAGGAGCGTGAAGAGAAATTGGAATTCTCCCGCTTTGCGGATGCCGATATAGTTCAGCCAGGTGATGAAAATGGCGGCGGCAATGGCGACGAGCTGGCCATAGCTAACTGAGAACGAACCAGTCGAGACGCATGGGCGTGAGAAAAATGCAAAGACGGGAAAGGTCGCGAGCGTGCGCACCAATCCAGTAGTAACGGTGGCGATGGAAGCGGGCTTGGCGATGAGGAACCAGGTCCATCCGTAAAGAAAAGCTGGCAGGGGGCCGTAGGCATCGCGAACATAAACATATTCGCCGCCGGCTTGCGGCTTCATCGCGCCGAGTTCGGCATAGGTGAGCGCGCCGAAAAAAGAAAGCAATCCGCCGACGAGCCAGGCGAGATAGACGATGCGGGCGGAGCCGACAGCTTGCATCATTTCCTGCGGGACGAGAAAGATCCCGCTGCCGATGATGGTGCCGACCACGACTGCCCCAGCGTGGGAGAGTTTCAGGTCGCGAGCTAGTTCGGGGCCGGAAGAGGGCGGTTGCGAAGTCATTAGTCGGCTACTGCGAGAGAAAGATTTTAACCGCAGAGGGCGCAGAGGAACCCGCAGGGGACGCGGAGGACTTCTGTCGGGAGTTCCCTACTCTCTGCGTTCTCTGCGTTCCCCTCAGCGCCCTCTGCGGTTCAAGGCTTTTCGTAGTCCTCCTCGCGATAATTGTTGACCAGCCTACGAATCCCGCTCTTGAGGAGCACAACATGGAAATTGATGAGCAACCCAACGGGAAGATTCAACAGCCGGAGGTGAGACAGGAGCTGGGCCTCATCCACGGGATGCAACGCCTCTTTGCACTTCAGTTCCACGGCGACCAAGCCGTTAACAACCAGGTCGGCGCGGAATCCGCAATCGAGTTTTACCGCTTCGTACACCAGCGGCACGGCCTTCTGCCGCTCCACCTGCAGCCCGGCCATTTTGAGTTCGTACTCCATGCATGCCTCGTATGCCGACTCCAGAAGGCCAGGGCCGAGTTTTCGATGGACTTTCATCGCCGCGCCGATGATTTCGGAAGTGATGTGATTCGGGTTCAATTCTCCGCTCTCCATATGACGCTGACAGCATACCCGACCGCGAACGTCACACACGTCCCGATCGTGACCCACCACGTGAACGGCACGTGCGACCGGCGCCAGAGGTAAAGTCCCGTCCCAAACCCGCACAGCATCCCCACGATGGCCCCATTCTGATTTGCACGCTTGGTCAGCACTCCCAACAGGAAAACACCGAGCAAAGCGCCATACGCCACGGACACGATCTGCAGTCCGACTTCCACCACGTGGCCCACCTGATTCAGAGCCAGAATCGCCAGCCCAGCCAGCACCAGCGCCCACAACAGCGTTGTCACNNAGCGCCGCGCTCAGATTCGACATCGCTGCCGCCAGAATGGCCGCGATCAGAAGGCCGGAGATGCCGTGAGGCATGCGCGTGACAATAAATGTGGGGTAGATGCGGTCCGATTTACCGAATACGGAGGCAGGAAGCTGGTAATACGCGAACAGCATCACGCCCACAATCAGGAACAACGCGAACTGAAAAAAGA
>PLHN01000348.1:6164-10550 GCA_003139975.1 Acidobacteriaceae bacterium | reverse complement strand
ACTTCGACCTGCGTGAGCGAAACGTCCACTTCCGTGCGCGTGTCTGCAACCGTTAGCGCGATCGGCGGCAGCGTCTCGGTCTCCCCATCATGGAGGATTCCGGAGAATGATTGCGGCGAAAAGCCGGCCGCTGTAATGGCAAGTTGGAAAGCTCCGGGAGGCACCTTCGGAAAGAAGAATTGCCCGTCAGTGCCAGATACCATCTCTTGGTTTAGGGATTGATCCTTGTCGACGAGCTTTACTCGTGCTCCGGCAACTACCGCTCCGCTTTGATCNNGGCCCTGATCGGACGACCGCCCGCCGCGTGACGTTGATTCCGATCGTGCAGGATTCTGATTCCCCAGGCTCTTCTGTTCCAGACTTTGTTCCTGGCCGAGCGCAGGCGCCTGCGAAGCCGCTTGCCCCAGGCACGCCGTCCAAGCCAGAGCGACGACCGCTAGCATTGTGAGTGCAGACTTGGATTGGAAGGCCATGAATCGTTTAACTCTATCTTCTCCCTAGGATCAATCCAAATCGCAAAAGACCCACGCCTTCCGCGCTGAACCGAAGCGCCAGTTGGAGTGCGGCACAAAAATACAAATTCGGAGACTGCCTTCCTTTGCTTTTCGAATCCTACAATAAACTTGGATGCTTCCTGGAAGCTGCGCGTCAAACGTCCAATCAGGCCGTTAGTGAGACAGCGTTTTAGTGGCTGCTTTACTATTGAAATCTGATGTCTGTCGATTCTAGTGTCATCGTTCGTCCTGCCCGAGCCGTTCAAGGCCTCGTCCGCATCCCCGGAGACAAATCAATCTCCCATCGCTACGCCATGCTNNGCGCGCGATTGCGCCAGCACGCTAGGCTGCGTCGCCGCACTCGACGCACAATTTCGGCACGCCGCGGATGGCGCGGTTGAGGTGACGGGCCTCGGCCCTGCGCTGCACGCTCCTTCCGGTGCTCTCGACTGCGGCAATTCCGGTTCCACCATGCGCATGCTGAGCGGCATCCTCGCTGGACAGCCCTTCACCAGCGAATTATTCGGCGACGAATCTCTTTCTCGCCGCCCCATGGCTCGCATCATCAAGCCACTGTCCGAGATGGGGACAACGATTACCTGCTCCGCCGCCGGACGCCCCCCGCTCAAGATTCACGGCGGACCGCTGCGCAGTATTCACTACCGTCCCGAGGTCGCGAGCGCTCAGGTCAAAACCTGCGTGCTCTTCGCCGGTCTGTTCGCCAACGGTGAAACTGTTGTCGAAGAGCCCATCCGCACCCGCGATCACGGTGAACTCGCGCTCCAGGCTTTCGGCGCTGTCATCGAGCGCCAAGGGAATATTGCCCGCATTCGCGGGGGCCAGACGCTTTCCGCTATCGAGGCCAACGTCCCTGGCGATCTTTCGAGCGCGGCGTTCTTTCTTTGCGCTGCGGCGCTCTTTCCGGGCTCCCAAATCTCGCTGCCCGGAATTCTCATGAATCCCACGCGCGCACGACTTCTCGACATCCTTATGCAAATGGGACTCAAGGTTTCTGTAGGGCAGATTAAGCAGTATCATGGCGAACTGGTGGGAGCGATTGAAGCCCGCGGCGCAACCTGGCAAGGCGGGACGATTGCCGGCGCTGACACCGCCGCCCTCATTGACGAGATCCCCGTGCTCGCTGCCGTCGCTCCCTACACCGAGGAGGGCCTTGAAGTACGCGACGGCAAAGAATTGCGCGTGAAAGAATCGGACCGCATTGCTGCGGTCGCGACCAATCTGCGCAAGATGGGGGCCGATGTCGAAGAGCGCCCCGACGGCTTGCGCGTTCCTGGCCGACAGAAGCTGCATGGCGCGCAACTCGACTCGTTTGGAGATCATCGCATCGCCATGGCGTTTGCCGTAGCCGCGCTCCGCGCCGAGGGCGAAACGTGCATTCAAGGAGCCGATGCTGCGGGAGTTTCGTATCCGAGGTTCTTCGATGAACTCAGGGCGATTACGCAATCGTAGACGACGAACCTCTTGGCTCTCGAGAACGTCCTCTGGTGAGTTCCGCCGAAGCTGGCCCCTCCTTGCGCTGGCCTAATAGAATCAAAGACTTAGGAAATCGCCCCCCAAGTCTTTGGGGGATAAGGGTTTACGGATAAAGCCTTTAAGACACAATAGCTTAGCCCTGCACTCTTCTTCGAGCCGGACAGAATTTTCTCGAGCGCAAAGAAAAATTTCAAAAGAACGAAGCCAAGTGCGTCGCCTCCTGACAGGCAATCCGCGCCAGGAAAACAGATCGTGGACGACCTGCAAAAAGATGCCGAAAAGAACACACCGCATGCCGCATTGCCAGCACGAGTCGCGGTTCGCGGCCCAAATTATTCTCCGATCCTGTCGCCTTTTCCGCGACGGCAACCGCTTTTGGAGCTATACTGCTTGCCACCATGGGGCGATTGCGGGCGTGAAATGGCCCGTTTTTGGACGCAAGCCGTGGTTGCTCCCAGGGTTCAATCCCCCCACCTTGGACCAAGATCAAGATTCTGATGTGAGTTCTTGTGCCGTGCCGCGGACCAGAAACATCTTCCACTATGTTCTTTGCCCGAAAAGGAGAAATCGTGATTAGAAAGTCAAGTCTGCCCTTGCTCATCCTTGTCGCACTGCTGTCGGTCGCGAGTGTCGTTAGTCAGGCGCAGTCCCTAATGACGCGTCATGTGCGCGAAGTAGTCGTCAGTGGCGAGGCGCAGTCCGTCGGACGGCTCCCCGCAACTCAAACTATGCGCTTCGACATTGTTCTGGCTTTGCGCCATCAGCCAGAGTTGGATAATTTCCTCCAGGAACTTTACGATCCTTCCAGTTCGTCCTACCGGCATTTCCTCACCCCAGAAGAGTTCACGGCAAGGTTTGGTCCCAGCCAGGAAGAGTATGACGCCGTGCTTCGTTTCGCGGAGGCGAGCGGTTTTAAGCGCCTTGGTGGTTCTCGTGATGGCATGGACGTGCAGATCGAGGGCACCGTGGCGAGCGTAGAAAAAGCTTTCCATGTGACCATGGGCGTCTACCAGCACCCCACGGAAAACCGCACATTCTTTGCCCCCGACCGGGAACCCACGGTGGACCTGCCGTTCCAGTTGTGGCACATCTCGGGGTTGGATAACTATTCGCTCCCGCATCCGATGTACAAGCACAGCGATATCAAAGTGCACTCTAATGTCGCGGGCTCCTGTCCTGGCGGCTATTATTGCGGCAGTGACATGCGGGCTGCCTACTACGGGGGCACCGCTCTGACCGGCACCGGCCAGAACATCGCCCTGCTTGAGCTGGCAGGCACAGATTTGGCCGACCTGAACACCTACTACACGAATGTTGGGCAAACCAAACCTTACACTCCTACTCTAATTTCCACAGGCGGGTACAGCACGTCGTGCCTCGCTTCGAGTGGCTGCGACGATACTGAGCAGACGATCGATATGACTCAGGCGATGGGCGTGGCCCCAGGCTCGAAGATGCTTTACATGTACGTGTGCGGCAACGGCTCCGCATTCCTCGAAACTGCCTGTCTCAGCGCGATGTCCACGACTACGGACGCCCCGTTGAGTTCGCAAATCAGCTGTTCGTGGGCCTGGAGCCCGGCGGACCCCTCAAGCGACGACCCCTACTACCAGAAATTTGCGACGCAGGGGCAAAACTTCTTCGCGGCTGCTGGCGACAGTGGTTCGTACCCGTCCCCGTCGTCCCCTTTCTACTACCCCGCGGAAGATGCCTATGTCACAGCAGTGGGCGGTACGGACCTAACGGTGACCAAAGCGGGCGGCCCCTGGAGTTCGGAGACCGCATGGCCTGACAGCGGCGGCGGAATCTCGCAAGACTCCATTCCGATTCCCGCCTGGCAGCAGCTTACGGGCGTGATTGATTCTTCCAACCACGGCTCGACAACACTGCGCAATGTTCCGGACGTCGCCGCCGAAGCCAACTTCAATTTTTACTATTGCTCTGACCAAAGCGGCTGTGGTGGCGGCTTAGGAGGCACCAGTTTCGCCGCGCCGATGTGGGCCGGTTACATGGCTCTCGTCAATCAACAAGCGATTGCCAACGGCAATCCCGCGCTTGGCTTCGTGAATCCGGCCCTCTATAACATCGGCGTGGGCTCGAGCTACGGCACCGATTTCCACGACATCACCTCCGGCAGCAATGGCGGCTATTCGGCTGTCAAGGGCTACGACCTGGTGACCGGTTGGGGCAGTCCTAACGGGGCTAACCTCATCAACGCACTCGCCGGAGCTGCTGGGCCAAACTTCACACTCTCTGCGAATCCCACGAGCGTGAGCATTCAGCAGGGCAACAGCGGTACCAGCACCATCACCGTGAATCCGCTGAACGGCTTCACGGGCAGTGTGACGTTGAGCGCATCGGGCTTGCCCAGCGGCGTGACGGCAGCGTTCAACCCGAA
>PLHN01000348.1:0-6148 GCA_003139975.1 Acidobacteriaceae bacterium | reverse complement strand
GACCTCGCTGACGTTCGCTACAAGGAAGGTGGGCACAACCAGCGCGGCAAAGAGCGTGAAATTGGCGAACACGGGCAACGCGACGCTGAACATCAGCAACATCGGGATCAGCGGAGACTTTGCCTTCGCCACCAGCACAAAGCCCTGCGGGACGACGCTGGCGGCGGGGAAGAACTGTTTGCTGAAGGTCACCTTTACTCCGACACAAACCGGAACGCGTACGGGCGACGTGACCATCACTGACAATGCTGCAAATAGTCCGCAGCAGGTGCCGTTGACGGGAGCCGGCAAGTAACGAAACCCAAACCGAGAACGGCTTGACAAACGGGGCTGCGCCAGCAGCCTCGTTTTTTTGGAAGGGGAGAAACAGAAACCTTGCTGTAACAGGAAGCAGTCTGGAAAGCGATCGCCGAATTGCCATCAGCAAAGGGACAACTGTCCCTCTTGGAATTGGCTGTCATCGACAGTTGTGAATGGGCGAGGGTCCACTGACAGAAGGTGGAAGAGTGCGCGTCTCACAAAATCGTCCGAATGTTCCTCGCGTTCGCAATCAGTTCCTCCCCGAAGGTAACCTAGCTCGCGCGCTTGCCTTCCGCTAGGCTTTTTTCAGGATGAGCTATTCCTTTGCCTATCTGTCGCAGGGACAATTGCACCTCAAACTGGGCGAAGAGCCTGTGCGTCCGGTCGATAGCCGTTTTGGGGAGTCGGTGCGCGAGCGTGCTGCGCAAATCCACAACCGCAACGCGTGGAAGATGCAGGGTGCAGGCGCCAAGTTTATGTCCGGGGGACTGCTGTGGGGCCGACAGGGTGGCGATCCCTCCGAGATGCGTATAGCCGTCACAGGAATCTCGCCGGGATGTCAGACCGGCGAACTGCTTTACAGCCTCACGACCGATGACATTGGCGGGGTTTTTCTTCTCCGCGATCGCGCCAGCGACGAGCGGCGTCTGTTGCACACGGCCGATTTTCGCGTCCGCAGACTTGCTGCCAGTCGCGGCCAGCAAACACGCGTTGCTTGCGTACTGCAGCGCGAGGGAGAGAACTCCTGCCTGGCCGTCATGAACGCTGACGGCACAGACCTTCGCGACGTCACGCAGGGTGACACGATTGACGATGCACCGCATTGGGTGCCGGGTTCTGCCGCTGAACTCATCTTTCAATCCGCAGCCGTTGGACGCAATCGCGACGGGCTCGCGGTCACCCAGGCGCCTTTCGCCGTTCACAAACTCAATCTTGAAAACGGCACGGTCACGACACTGGCGGAAGCCGCGAAGTTCGATCTGCTCACGCCGCAACTCTCCCACGCCGGCTCGCTCTATTACATTCGGCGTCCTTATCGCGACCCGAGTCAACCGGCAAGTTCCTGGCGGGTTGCCCTTGACGTGGTTCTGTTGCCTTTCCGGCTGCTTTACGCGTTCTTCCAGTTCCTCAATTTCTTTACCGTGCGCTATACGGGCAACACGCTGACCTCGGCCGGTAACGTTCGCCAGAGGCACGCGGACATTCGCAAGATGATGGTCTGGGGAAATCTGATTGATGCCGACAAGGCGACGGGGCGCAGCGGGAGCGATGCGCCGGCGCTCGTCCCGAAGTCCTGGGAACTGGTGCGCCGCTGCGATTCGCACGAGGAAGTTGTCGCCAGAGGTGTCCTTAGCTTCGATCTTTACGGCGATGGTTCCGTGCTTTATTCGGACGGCAGCGGAATCTACCGCCTTGATCCTCAAGGAGCTGCCCAATGCCTGACCAAGGACGCGTTGATCGAGCAGGTGGTCGCGGTTGAGTAAGGCAGTTTGATCGCGCTTGTGTGATCCATTTCTGGGGAAATAAGAAAAGCCACCCACTTGGGTGGCTCTTGGAATTCCACGGACGAAACTATTGCTTCTTCGTGTCGTCTTTCTTTTTGCCCATCGGCGATTCCTTTGCTTCCGTATTGCCTGCCTTCTGGGCATCGGCCTCGGTCATGTATTGCCCATGCTTGGTCTTGCCGTACCACGGGTCTCCTTCTTTGTGGTACTTCTTGCTGCTGGTGTTGACCCACACCTTGCCGCCACCGCCTCCCGGAGCTTGCGGAATGGTCGATGGGTCCACCGGCGCAGATTTGGTTTTAGCCTTGGTGGCCTTCGTGCCGGACTTCGACGTGTCCGGTGTGGCTGCCGGCGCTGTTGCTTGCGCCACGCACAGCCCAGACATAGCCACCAGCAGCACTCCTAGCGCGAGAAAACGCAGTTTCAGAATCTTCAAAGAATCCTCCATACCAGCAAATTTAGTTTTTTCCTTCGGTTGGTGATTGGGAACTTCTTACGGGAGGCGATTATACACAGCGTGAGGCTAAGATGAACATATGGCGGTGTCCAATCAACGAAGAGTCGGATACAGACCCGCAAACATGAGCAAGAGGTCGAGTGTGTCGGTAATCCCATGTGCCACGATGGGGACTGCAAGGCTTCGCCCGCAGGCGAGGTAGATTGCTCCCAGCAGCAAGCCGTCGAGCATGTTTTCCAATTGCCCGGTAATCCCCTGGCCCAGGTGGGCAGCGCCGAAGACAGCGCTGCTTACAACCAGTCCAACCGCCCATGCCCAGCGCGGCGAGCGCACCAAGCCGGCAATCCGGTTCAGAAGATAACCGCGGAAGACCATTTCCTCTCCGAATGCCGCGAGCGTCCACGCGCCAAAGAGAGCGAGGGCAGTCCACTTTACACTTCCGTTGAGCGCGCGAAAAAGCTCGAGGTCTGGTGCCTTGCCGGTCCAGCGCATCAGCAGCGGCTGCGACACGAACAGTTCGAGGAGTTCCATGGCAATGCCGCAAATCCCGCCTCGCAGCAGTGTCTTTNNACCCCAATTGCGAACGCGGACCAGGCCGACGTCTCGCCAGCGCAAGCCGCGCAGTCGCAGCGAAGTGCAGGCGAGCACGAGCAAGTAAAGAGTCTTGGTGAGGTAGATGTGGTGATGAACGTCTGCCCAGAAAATCAGCGCGATGAGGGCAAATTCGCACCACGCGAAGGCCGGGCTCTGCCGCCAACTTTGCTTGTGCGTCGGGTCCATGGGATCTCCTTATCCGTGGGGCAGCGCTCGCGATTGGCGGTATTGGTGCAGGCACCAAAGGGCGAAATGTGTGGTCAGCATTACCAGGCCAAACCCTACCGACAATCCGATGGGTGTGATCGTCCAGCCGAGCAGTTCTCTGGCGCCCGCCGGAGGAGTTGCGAACCCCAGGCGCACCGAGTACGCGATGTCGCCACTATCCCGCCAGACCCACAAGCCCGCTGTGTCTGGATGAAATGGTTTCAGCAGGCCCACGAGGAAGAAACTGATTCCTGTCCCGTAGCCTATGAGCGACACGAGCAGCACGAAAAATCCTGCAATACTCAAAGTGCCCCAGCGGAAGAGGCTCTTCAGAATCCTCACTGGCGAGCGGCTGATCTCGGCCTGCGCCATCACAGTGTCCATCACATACGCGCTGGCCAGTTCATCCGGACTGCCTAACGCCGCTAGCGCCCCGTCCACTCCTGCGGCGGACACACTTCCATCCGCGGAGGCTTTATCGAGGATGTGGCTGCGCAGCTCTTCGACAATTTCATGAATCTCTTCCGGGCTCAGGCCGCGCAGGCCTGCGCGCAGGCGATTGAGATAGCCGACGATTTTCTGTTGTGCGTTCTCTGGCGTGGTCATCTACTTCCCCTTTCCGAGCGGCGCCAGCAACTTGTCCATGCTCGACGAGAAGCGCGTCCAGATTGCCGCCATCTCCAGCCCTCGCTTTTTTCCCGCCGGCGTGAGTGCATAGTATTTCCGCGGATGCCCGGCATCGGATTCGACCCATTCGCTGCGCACCAGCCCCAGCGCCTTCAGCCGGCTCAGCAGGGGATACACGGTGCCCTCCGAGACGATCAAATCCGAGTGGCTCTCCAGATGCCGCAGAATTTCCAGCCCATAGAGCTTCCCGCCCCACAACGCCGCCAGAATCGCCAGCTCAAGACATCCCTTCCGAAGCTGCACTTCCCACTTGTCTGGCGACTCCAATTCGGGCACGCGGTCCGGGCTCACAGGCAATATCGTGTATTACAAGGTATCGTGTTGTCAAGAGGCATAATCGAGTTTTTCGTTGGAGCACGCGGTTAGAATGAAAATCGATTTAGCTAGGAGCTACAAGCCAGGAGCCAGGAGCCAGGAGCTGCATTTCTATGCCGAACGACAAACCCCAATCCCCCGACGAACTCCTGCAGCAGGAATTCAATCGCTGGGCTGCGCAAGGCGAGGGCCCGAAGATGGAGAACCATCACCTCGACATCACGGAAAAAACGCTCCGGCGAATGGATCTGCGTGCAGGCGAGCGCGTTCTCGATCTTGGCTGTGGCTCAGGATGGGCGCCGCGCCTGCTCGCTCGCCTCGTTGGCGAAGGCCCCCATGGTTTTGGCCAGGTGGTTGGGCTCGACATTTCAGACGAAATGGTCCGCCACGCCCGCGCTGCCTCGCGCGACTTTGAGAACGTCATGTTCGTTCAGGGCTCAGCCGCGCATATTCCATGGGAAGAGAACTTCTTCGACAAAGTGCTGTCGGTTGAATCGTTCTACTACTATCCCGACCAGGATCGCGCGCTCGCCGAACTTTTTCGCGTTATGGCGCCACACGGGCGGCTTTTCATCCTCATCAATCTCTACAAAGACAATCCCTATTCACTACAGTGGGTGCCCAAGCTCAAGGTTCCAGTCCACGTCCGCTCGGCCGAAGAGTACGTTGAGCTATTGAAAAAGCATGCTTTCCAGAACGTCGAATCCGCGCAGATTCCTGACGACACGCCCACGCCGGAGAATTATCAAACCACATCCTTCCACTCACTCGACGACCTGAAAGCCTTCAAGCGAGTGGGAGCGCTGTTGCTGATGGCGTCGAAGCCGGATGTGCGCAATGCGGCTCCCGCATACACGATTTACTGAGCCGTAGAGCTGAGCGCTGCAAGCTATCAGCGCGCGCTGTGCGAGCAAGCCCGCCTGCTAGATATCGTTGTCATCATCTTCATTCGTGTCTCGCCCGTGTTCCAGATTTTGCACAGGGCTCAGCGGCCGTCCGTCATTGGCATGGTTGATCTCGATTGCGCCATTCACGTTCGATAGCTTGACGAATGCTCCGCCTCCGCCTAACTGACCGTGCAGGGTATGGCCCACATACTGGTGTCTCGTCACGGGCAAGCCGAACTCGTTGGAGATGCTCCCGGACATTGTGCTCGCTTTCACCTCCGCGTTCGTGTCCGATGGCAAGGTCACGTGCAGACTCCCGTTGACCGACGAAAGCTTCAGCCCCGAGGAAGGCAACTGGTCCACGCTGGCATCGAGGGAGCCATTCACCGTACTCAGTTCCGATCGGCCCTGCAGGTTCCGCGCTTCGAGCCGTCCATTGACACAGGAAGCGTGCACGTCTCCGGCAACGCCCTGAATGTCGAGCCGTCCGTTCACCAGTTTGATCTCGTCGAGGTTTGCCTGGCGCGGCACCGTGACCGTATATTCCACGCGCGCGGGGTTGTTATGTTCGCTTTCACCGCCGTAATTGAACGTTTGGTCGTGGCCGGGGTATTCGGTGCGGATGGAGATCCTGTCCGGGCTTGACTCCACGTCGATCTTCACCTCGGCGAGCCGTTCTTTGCTCCATGCGCTCTTCACGGCGTCGACTTTCACTTCGGGACGGTCCCAGGCGGCGATGTGGACTGGGCCATTCACATTCGCAATCTCGACGTGGCCCTGTGCTGAAAGAGGATAGACTTTGTGAAACTCCTCGCGTTCGCTGCCTTGCTGGTCGGAACCGGGCCAGGCATATGCGGAAACGGCGATCAGGGAAAGCGCCGCAATTGCCAGGACGGCTATGCGTGAATTGGACCTTCCATATTGTCTTGTCATGACGCCTCCATCGCCGGTTAGACGCGCCGTGAGTCAATTGGTGAGTTGGAAAGTCCCGAGAACCCCTGTGACCGCCATCACTCCGGGTTGTATGATGTTTTGGTTATCCTGTATTGCAAGAGGCCCCATGAGCTGGTTGCAGAACAAATTCGAAAAGAACTTCATGATCTCGACGGTCGACTACGTCTTCAACTGGGCGCGCAAGTCGGCGCTCTGGCCAATGACGTTCGGCCTGGCGTGCTGCGCCATTGAGATGATGTCGG
>PLHN01000145.1:599-13882 GCA_003139975.1 Acidobacteriaceae bacterium | reverse complement strand
AACAAGCAGGGCGTTCTGCCGGGAACGTTTTCCGGCTTGCAGTACATCATGATCGACAAGAACAACCGCGTGTTTACGTCCGAGGTCTATCCGGGACGCGTGCAGGAGTTCCGCTATGTGACGCAGGATGAGGCGCAGAAGGAGAAAGAGCGGCGTGAAGCGCTGAAGGCCGCTGGCAAGAGCCCAACTGCCAAACCGGAGAAGGCGATTCCGCCGGCATTTCCGAACCAACCGAAGCCGGACGACAAGGGAGACGCTAGCAAGCCGCAGGGAGCGGAGCAGAAGTGAGTTTATGAATTTCCACCCTTGCTAGCGCGAGGGTGGGACAGTTCTTCGGGGTCAACCTCTTCTTTAGTTTGATTTCCATTCTCCCTCATGTTGTTTTCTTCCGACGTTTGATACCTCCCCCTAGTGCGGTCCTTTCGATTCAAAGATTTAGAGATTCTATGGCGCCAAATCTTTGAAGAATAAGGGGTTGCGGGTAAGATATTCTGGAATCAATGAGTTACGGACTTTTTGCGCTCAATTCTAGTAACATATTTATAAATCAATGAGTTAGGGTGATTGTCCTGTTTTCGTCCCGCCAAGTTGGACATAACTCTGGCGTTTTCGCGGACAGGAATGTCCGCGCCACACGAACTACAAGTTCTGCTGGGTGAGTACCTTGGGTTTTTTCAACCATCGGTTGAGGGAGAAAGCCCAATCTGGGAGGGTGCGCACGGTGTTGCATTCCGCATCAGGTCCGATGATTCGAGCAACATATTTACATTCAGGCACTTACGTGGGGGCTGCAAAATGCCGTGATGAACGGAAGAGCGGCTACCTTCGTGCATTACTAATGGCGGAATTGTAGTAAGCGGTTCAATTTTCGAGGAGGCTGTCACAAATGAAAAAGTTATTCTTAGTTCTTCTTCTGGTGGTTATGGCTTCGGCCATGGTTGCTGCCCAGATAACGCAGGGCGGCACAGCGATGACATCCGGAGCAGCCGGCAGCGTCGCACCCACCATCGACGTGTTAGGCGCTCACCAGAATTACGGCCGCGGTTGCGCGGGCTGCCATGCTCCGCACAGCGGCGCATGGGGCTCGGGCGGCGGCACGCAAGGCGCACCAACCGACAAATACACCGGCATCAACGCCCTGTTTGCACAGGATATGGGACCACTGTGGGGCCAGACGTTTGATTTCAGTGACGTCAGCAACACGGGAAGCAACAACCGCTATGAATTCGTAGCCGCAGCGAGCGGCAACCCCATAGCGATGACGTCGCAGCAATACAGCGACATGCGTGGAATCGTGATGTGCCTGGCTTGCCACGACGGCGCAGTAGCCAAGGGCGCCATGATGCAGAACTGGGCCTTTGAAGAGCAGATCGGTGCACTGCCGACGTCTTACGGCAATGCGAAGATCCCGACCCTGTTGGGCGCAGACGGCACGACCAATGTCGGCAGCTCGACGGACGGCGGAAACTACAACAACGACCACCCGATCGGCGAGAACGCGACGATCAGCGCAGTTCTGGGCAGCTATTACAACAACGCGACCAACGGCCTGAACTACACGATCGCCACGGGCGCAATCACCGGTATCACTTATGCCGGCCAGTATTCACAGTTTGTCACTTCCTACGGCGCGCCAGCCCTGTTGAAGGGTGCGCACTCCTATGGAACCCCGGTCAACGCAGCGAATGTTCCCTACATAGTTTGCACGACCTGCCACGATCAGCACTC
This sequence comes from Acidobacteriaceae bacterium, assembly GCA_003139975.1. GTDB lineage: Bacteria > Acidobacteriota > Terriglobia > Terriglobales > Acidobacteriaceae > Acidiflorens. The sequence continues at coordinate 12,154 of PLHN01000145.1, read as the reverse complement.
GATGAACGTGTACGCGGTTGTGGGAGCTGGGAACCCGATCGCGGGCAACGCGACTGGCACGTACGCGAAGTACTTCTTCATCAACGGCCCGTACAACCCGGATACAGTCAATGTTCCGCTCGGAAAAGCCGCATCCACGACCCAGTTCTGCCGCCAGTGCCACTTTGGCGAGTCGAACGAAGCCAACGGCGGCACACTGCCGACGGCGTTCTAATTGTTGTGAATATGTGTTAACGACCACAGGGGGAGGGAAGTTTCCTCCCCCGTTCTATTCAGCAACGGTGGGTGAGGAAAGAAAGATGAAATACAAAATCAAAATCGCGGCTGTGTTGGTGGTGACGATAGGGAGCGCGAGCGGACAGATGGTGAGTTCGCACGCACCGACGTCAGCGGCAGCGGCGACGACGACATCGTTTCCAGAGGCTTCCAAAGCGGTTAAGGCGGAAGCGGACGCATCCGCGCTGCAAGTGACGGGCAAGACGGTAGTGAAGGTGAATGGGGCGGAGTTGACGGACCGGGACCTGTTGCGCGAAATGTTCGCGCTCTTCCCTTACGCGAAGCTGCATGGCGGTTTCCCGAAGAAGCAGGAAAAGGAGATCCGGCGAGGCGCTTTGCAGATGATCATCTTCGAAGAGCTGGTGTACCAGGAGGCAGTACGGCGGAAGATGACGATTGCGCCGGCACGCATCGCTAAGGAAGAACACAATTTCAAGAGCCAGTTTGCCAGCCAGGAAGAATTCAATACCTACCTGAATACGGAATTGGGCGGATCGGAGGCGAAGCTGAAGCAGCAGATCAAGCGCTCGCTGATGATTGACGCCATGCTGAAGCAGGAAGTGGACGCTAAGGCGGTGGTCACGCTGGCCGAGGCGCGCAGTTACTACGAGAAGAATCCGAAGGCATTCCAGCACGGCGAGACCTTTGCGCTGCAGACGATTTCGATTATTCCGCCGGACAAGGCGAGCGAGTCGGTGCTGGCGGACGCGCACAAGAAGGCGGAGACGATTCTGGCGCAGGCCAAGGCGACGAAGAATTACGGACAGTTTGGCCTGCTGGCGGAGAAGGTTTCCGAAGACGATTACCGGGTAAACATGGGCGACCGGAAAGTGGTGGCGGCCGAGAAGCTGCCGCCGGAAGTGGTGAAAGTCGCGCAAAAGATGAAAGCGGGCGAAGTGAGCGGGCTGATCCCGCTGGGCACGGCCTGGACGATTATTCGAGTAAATGCGCATACGCCGCCGGGGAAGGCAACGTTCGCCGCCGTAAAAGCAAGGCTGATGTCCGATATGCAGAAGGAAAAATACGAACAGCTGCGGGTGGGGCTGGACAAGCGGTTGCACCAGAACGCGCAGATCCAGGAGATGTAGGGGCAGGTGAGAGGTTCGAGGTTAGATTGCAGAGGTTGAACCCTCCGGGGATGGGGCGATAGAGGGGCGATAGAGAGGTAATCGCGCGAGGGAGTTTTGAGGAGTCACAACTACAAAGCGCGCGCGTTTGGTTGGCTGCTGGCATTGGGGGTGATGCTGGCAACGCAGGCATGGGCGCAAATCGAAATCAAGGACAACACGAGCCTGAGCCTGAGCGGGGACCTGGGGTACGGGTATAACGCGAGCTATGGCAACCAGGTGGGGTCCGCTCACGGGACAAGCCTGAGCGGGGATGCGGTTCTACAAGGGTATTACTACAACCCGAAGTTTCTGAGCTTCTTCGTCGATCCCATCTACAACCGCTCGCAGGCAAATTCGGGGGAAGGTTCCATTACCGACGCAAGCAGCGTGAACGCGGGAGTGAACCTGTTCAGCGGGAGCCACTTTCCCGGAACCGTCTCATTCACCCAAGCGTTCAACAGCAGCGGGAATTACGGGTTGGGAACGACACCGGGTTTTACTACCACAGGCAGATCGCACGGCTTCGGGATCGGATGGTCAGAACTGGTTCCGGGCATACCGCCCTTGAGCGTGCAGTACACGCAGAATGCATCGGACTCCTCGATTTTTGGAACCGATCAGGAAGATCATTCCGGCTCGAAAAATCTCAACATGTACAGCAACTACAGGCTCGCTGGCTGGTACATGGGAGCGACCTTTACCGATACAAAGACGCACGTGGACTTGCCGAGCGCGGTCACCGACGAACAGGCCATCGAGGGGGACACGAGTTCAAAGTCACTTTCGTTCAACACCAGCCACAGACTGCCGCTGCAGGGGTCGTTTGGAGCGGGATACACGTATTCCGATTTCAGCGGCGAGAATAATGGGGCACCGGCGATCAACGGCTCCAACCAGACAATCACGGCCACTGCGGCTTTTACGCCTATCCAGAGGCTAACCTCGTCATTCCAACTCAATTACAACACCAGCCTGGCGGGAGAAGTCGAACAACAACTGGCCGGCGCGGGCGCGGTGAATCCGCAGGTCAACCTGGGCACCAGCAGCTACTCGGTTTCCATGAGCAATTACGACAATATGGCGCTGGGCAAGGGGCTGTCGCTGGGGTTCGGCGTAGGGCACGTCCAGCAAGAGGTGTATGGCGAAACGGTTTCGGCGACGCACTTCAGCGCGGTAGTGAACTACCGGTTCCTGAAGCCGCTCTGGGGAACGGTGGTGGTATACGCCGGGGTCAACGATCAGGCCACCGATGCAGGGAACCAGGGAGCGGGGCTGGTGGCGGGAGCGAATTTCAGCAAGCAGTGGAGCAGTTGGGATTTGACCGGGAGCTTCGGCTACTCGCAAGATACACAGACGGTGCTGGCCACGCAGGTGACTTCGAATTATTCCTACCTGGCCAATGCGCAACACCGGCTTAGCCGGCGAGTGCGATGGATGGCGACGTTCAATGGCTTCCACACGGGGTTGGGGGAAATTGCCGGGGAGAGCGCGCATTCGGAGAGCTACGGAACCAACCTGGTGTACAAGATGTATAACGTGGGAGCGAATTACTCGCATACCTCGGGCACAGTGCTGCTGACGGGGAACGGGCTGATTACGCCGCCGGGAGGGATTCTGCCGATTGCGCCGGGGAATGCGTACCTGCTGGACACCGGGTCGTCATATTCCTTCAGCTTTACCGCAAACCCAACGCGGAAGCTGGTGGTGAGCACCAGCTACACGAAGACGATCAATGACAGCGCGGCGACGGCGCTGACGGCGGGAACGGGCAGCAATTCGAAAGTGTTTCTGGTGTTTACGGAGTACCAGTATCGGAAGCTGGTGTTTTCGGCGGGATATACTAATTTGAATCAGTTTGTGAGCACGTCGGGGCTGCCGCAGGCGAGCTATTCAAATTTCTACGTTGGACTGCAACGATGGTTCAAGGCGTTCTAAGACGATGCACTGTGGGAAATTGGCGCCGGCTCTGTTTGTGCATCGTGGTGGCGGCCATCGTCATCGTGGGCGCACCGGCACAGGCGGGGAAAGCTAAAGCTGACAAGGATGAGGCGGCGACAACGCCGGGGCCCGAGCTGCTGCTAGAGGGCGGGCGGAAACTGGCGTTTGTGCGGACGTTCGAGACCGACCGCGATGTGTCGCCGAAGCGATCATTTTTCAAGAAGGTGCTCGACGTAGTGGCGGGACCACCGGAACGGCACCAGACGATCCGACCCTATGGGATTGCGGTGGACTCGCGCGGGCGGGCAATTGTGACGGACCCGGGGGCGATGGGTATCCACATTTTTGACTTTGCCGATCATAAGTATAAGTTCATCGCGCGCAACGACAAGGATGAGAACTCGATGAAGTCACCGCAGTGCGTGGCGGTGGATGCGGAAGACAACTTTTATGTGACGGACTCGGAGACAGGGAGGATTTTTGTTTTCGAGGCGGGAGGAAAGTTCAAGCGGATCATCGGGAATTTGAAGGGCGGAGAGGGGTATTTCAAGCGGCCGACGGGAATTGCGGTGGACTCGGCGGCGCAGCGGATTTATGTCACAGACACGCTGCGGAACAAGATCTACGTATTGGATATGAACGGAAGCGTGATGCAGATGATCGGGAAGACGGGGACGGCGAAGGGGGAGTTTAATTTCCCGACGGAGATCGTTCTGCATGGGCAGGATCTGGCAGTGGTGGACGCAATGAATTTCCGCGTGCAGGTGCTTGATCGCAGCGGAAACTTCAAGTTTGCGGTGGGCAATCTCGGAGACGGAGAGGATTACGGGAGCTTCTTCCGGCCCAAGGGGATCGGGTTCGATAGCGAAGGGCACTTGTATGTGGTGGATGGGGCGTGGAGTCGAGTGCAAGTGTTCGATCAGCTTGGGCAGTTGCTTTATTACTTCGGGTGGAGAGGGGAACAGCCTGGAGCGTTCAACTTGCCGGCGGGGATGTTTATCGACCATAACGACAGTGTCTACGTAGCGGATTCCTACAACAGCCGGGTGCAAGAGTTTCAGTATTACGGGAAGAAGGAGCAGGGCGGGGGCCAGTGAGAATGAAGTGGTGGCTAGTATGTGCGGCTCTGCTCGTCGCGTCGGGTAGCCTGCAAGGGCAATTCAGCGGCGATGTGCTGGGATCGCATAATATGGGCCCCGGCGGGCCGGGGCCACTGACGGGGGGCGCTCTGCCCCCGTGCCAGTATTGCCATGCGCCGCACTCGGGAATCGGCAAGGGACCGCTTTGGGCGCAAACTTATTCTTCGCAGACTTATACGCTTTACCGCAGCACCACTACCCCAACGCAGACGATGCAGCAGCCGCCAATCGGGGCGCCCAGCAGCCTGTGCCTGAGTTGCCATGACGGAACGATCGCTCCGGGCCAGACCGTGCCCTACGGGAAGATTGCGATGCAGGGCAAGATGAGTACGGGTGACATTCTTGGGACCAGTCTGCAGAATTCGCACCCATTCAGCTTCAACAAGCTAAAGGATCAGGCTGATCTTGTGGCAAGCTTGATATCGAAGGGGCAGACACAGGACCCGCTGCAAAAGGTGACGCTGATCAACGGGAACGTTGAATGTGAGAGCTGTCACAATCCGCATATTCAGAATGGCGACACAATTTCCCTGAACTTCCTGGTGAGAAACAGTGCGGGAGGCGCGATGTGTCTGTCGTGCCACGGAACTGCTCCCCGCACAGTGAACAACGAGCCGAACCCGCTGGTATCGTGGCCGACCAGTGTACACGCCACAATTTCAAACGCGATTCTGCCGGCTGCCGATGTCGGACCTTATCTCACCGTCGGGCAGAACGCATGCACGAGTTGTCATGTGGAGCACAATGCGAATGGTCCGGCGCGACTGTTGCGCGGTGCGACCCCTGCGCCGGCTAACCTGGACTCTTACACCCAGAACTGCGTAACCTGCCACAATGGCAACAGCAATATCACACCGATTGTGGCGAACATCTACGCAGAATTCTCAAAAGTGTCATCTCATCCGTTTCCCTCAGGGAGCAATACGCACGATACCGGAGAGGGAATTCTATTGAATAACAACCGGCATGCCACCTGCGCCGACTGCCACAATCCGCATGGGGCGCAACAAGTCGCCACGTTCCCGCCTCCGCCTCTGATTCGTGTATCTCAGACGGGAGTCAACGGAATTTCGGCCAGCGACGGGATCACACCGGTTGTGCCGGCTCAGAACCAGTACGAAAATTGTCTTCGTTGTCACGGGACGAGCACTGGCAAGCCGACCAGATCGAAATCCGGGTATCTCCCCGTGAGGTACGTGTCCAACCCCGCGGATCCCGGTAATGTCATGTCGGAGTTTGCCGCTACGGCCTCCTCAAGCCACCCAGTGACGCACACTAGTTCCTCGACTTACCCCCAACCCAGCCTTCTGCCCTATATGTCGAAATTGGACGGGATTAGTCAGGGGCGCCAGATGGGCACCCAGATTTTTTGCACCGATTGCCACAACAGCGACGACAACCGAGAGTCTGGGGGAACGGGTCCGAGCGGTCCGCACGGATCGAAATGGCTGCACCTTTTGGAGCGGCGTTACGAATTCAGCCAGGCCCCGGGCCCTGGGCAACGGATTACCAACTTATTTCCAAAACCGGATCTCACGGTCAATGGGCCTTACGCGATGTGTGGCAAATGCCATGATCTCGCTGGCAATATCATTCAAAACACGAGCTGGTCTCAACACGCCATCCACATCAATGCTGGTTTCACGTGCTCTGCTTGTCACACCGCGCACGGAATAGCGGGCAGAAATGGAACCCTCACCGGTGACCGGCTCGTCGACTTCGATATTAATGTAGTCGCTCCGAACGGCGGGATGCCGATTTCTTACAATGGCAGCACGGGAAGTTGCGCATTGGTCTGCCACGAAACGGCACACAATCCGAACGGCACTGTCGTACCTGCCATGGTTCGTGGCGGATTCAACCCCAAGCAATGAGGCTTGTAGACACGACCCTTCACAGCTGGCGGCTTGGCGCTCTCTCCTTCACTTTGCGTAATATTGTTTCCACGCCCAAAAAGACTCGATAACCTGGACTTGATAAAGCCGTCGGCCTCGCGTGAAGACATGACACCACTCGGTCAAATCCTCGATCTTCGGCGTACACGATTGGCACTTCTCGTTCTTGCGCTTCTATACGCGTTGGCGGCGGGCCTGCGCACACTGGGGGATTTCGATTTGGGGTGGCAGCTGGCGACTGGGCGCTGGATCGTGCAACACGGACACATACCCTATACAGATGTTTTCTCTTATACCGCCTCTGGCACGGAGTGGATATATCCAGTTCTATCGCAAGTTCTGCTCTATCTGTCTTATGTAATAGGTGGGTACAGCTTATTGTCCTGGCTGGGAGCCGCAGCATGTGTGAGCACCGTCGCACTTCTGTTGCGTCGTTTTTCCATAGTGGGTGTGATTTTCGCTATCGTATCCGTGCCACTCATTGCGGCCTGCACCCCACCTCGGGCTGAGATGTTTACGGCAGTCCTCTTCGCAGCATACGTAAACCTCTTGTGGCACTACCACCAAACGGGAGAAGGGCCAATATGGCTACTTCCGGTCCTGATGTGCTTATGGGTGAATCTGCACTTGGGATTCATCGCCGGACTGGGAATGTGCGCGGCATACGTCTTGATGGAACTCGAGGATGCGATTGCGTCCCCGCGGAGAGCCGATGCGTTGCTTCGCCTGAAGAAGGCCACGCCGTGGCTGATAGCTACGCTTGCAGCAACATTCGTCAACCCTTGGGGCTGGCGCATTTATGCAGCTATAGAACGGCAGGCCAGCATCGTTAAAACCCATAGTATGTGGATTTGGGAATGGCAAGGATTGCGACTTACGCCAGCCGCACTCGCAAAAGCATTCGAATGGCGCGATCCGGACGGCGCCGTTCTTTGGTTGATGTTCGCGGCATCCATCGCCGTAGTGTGCGCATTAGCGAAGCGACGGTTCGTGCCAGCTTTGATTCTGGCTGGTGCGATCTATGTTGTGATCCATGCCGTACGGATGGAGGCGAGTTTCGCATCCGTTACGGTTGTGCTTGGGGGAACGGTTTTATCGCAAACCCTAAGTTCAGGTCGTAAGAGCGGAACTGCGACGCGGCTCGCGATGTCAGCACGAAGCGGTACTGTTGCTGCAATCGTCTCGGTTGCGGTGATCACTTGCTTTGCCGGCATCAGGAGTTTTGACCTCATCACGAATCGTTTTTATCTCAGGACTCCGTTTTCATTCTCAATCTTTGGCGCCGGGGAGTCTCTCTGGCAGCCTGAGCAGGCGGCTGCATTTGTTCTAAAAGAACAACTTCCTCGGAATCTCTTTCATGAGTTCAACTCGGGAGGGTTCGTAATTTGGAAGCTATCGCCCGGGTACCTGGATTATATTGACGGCCGTTCCGTTCCCTTCGGAGGTTCATTACTACTGCGGAATTTGAGCCTTTTGGAGCAATCACTGGATTCAGCGGCGTGGAGCAATGAAGCCGACGCGAGGGGAATTAACACGCTGCTTTTGTCCATGGATTTCGAGGCTGGAACGGCGTTGCGAAGCCTAGGCAGCTATTGCGATGCGCAGAAGTGGCGACCCGTTTTCCTGGATGCGTTTGGAGCTGTGTTTCTGCGTGTCGCCCCGGAAACGACCGATTCTGTTCATCGCCTCGAAATCGATTGCAGAACCGTGCAGTTTGCGGATCCGCCGGCCACCGTCTCGCGTCCCGAGCAGTTTCGATATTTATTAAATGTCGGAACCATCCTTATCGTCCTCGATCGCAGTGAAGAAGCGCTCAAACCGCTTGAGAAAGCAGAGGGAATCTTTGCGGACAACGCATTTCTGCATTATGCAAAGGGCATAGCTCTCAACAATCTAGGATTCGCAAGAGACTCGGAGCGGGAGCTGCTTATGTCGGTCAAACTCGGTTCGACCGAAGACGCGCCGGTAGCGCTTGCCCGAATGTACGAACAAGACGGTCGCTACGCCGAGGAGTCGGAGGTTCTTAAACGTGCGGCAGGACAAGCGAGCAGACCCCATTGGTTGTATCTTATGCTTGGAGATGTTGAACTTAGGCTGGGACATGCGGACCTGGCGCTTGCTGCGTTTCAGGATGCAGAGCGAGAAAGCCCGTTTCGCGGAGAAGGGTACGCGCTGGGGGCGGAATTCCGGTCGCAGATCGAAGCGGGCAGGCAGCGGGCCAGGCAAAGTATGTCGGGTAGATGATATTGCTGTTACGACTCAGCCAAACATTCACCCTAGAGTTGTGCATGCGGGCACCGTGATTCGGTGCCGCATGCGTCTGACATCTCTCTCATGCGCTGATATCCTACTGCACAGTCAAACTCGCGGTAGTAATCGTCACCGGGTTCGGCTGTGCTGTTGTCGTTCCTTGAATCTTGATGTTGTAAGTCGTGGAATTCGACGAACTCTTGCTCCTGCCGCATGCGACCAGGGTGGCTAACAAAACGCACAACAAAACGACCCAACTCCACCGGCGTTGCCAGTTGCGCGGCTTGCCACCGAGGAGCAAGAGCCCAGCTAGCGGAAAGAAAGCGACGTACATCGGTGCGGAATGCCAGAATCCGCTTGGCCTTTGCAAAGAAGCTGAACTAGACGGCACCGTCACCGCAAGCGCAAACGGAACCCCGCTGCCGCCCGGAGTAACCGTCGGCGGCGTGAAAGTGCATGTAGCTCCTGATGGCAAGGAACTTTGCAAGCACGACAGTGTGATGGGCTGACTAGGGCTTCCGCCCGTCAAAGAAAGCGAATAGTTCGCGGTCCCGCCCGGGGACACCGTTTGGGGTGCGGGCTGCGCTGCAGAGGGTGCCGCGACGATTGTCACCTGCTCGGTGCCGATGGCAGTCGCGTCGGCCTGTGAAACCGCCTCGATGGTGATCGTCGCCGGCGATGGGACGGTCGTTGTCGTTGGTCCGGTGTAATTGCCTGATGTGTCGATGGTGCCAAAGGTCGCGTCACCACCTTGCGCGCCTTCGACATACCACGTCACCGCGGTATTAGTCGAACCGGTGACCGTCGCGATGAATGGTTGTACGGAGCACGGTGGCGTCGGACAGGTATAAACCTGCGTGACGGGCGGGTTGGTACTCACAGTAACGGTGACCGTGGCGCTGGGATTGGCGATGGTTGCCTGGGCCGTCCCTGTCGTGGTGTTATCCACTTGCGAAACCGCGGTTATTGTGACCGTGGCTGGAGAAGGAACTGCAGCCGGCGCCGTAAACAGACCGGTGGTTGAGATTGTCCCGACGGTCGAGTTGCCGCCGGCCACTCCATTGACGAACCAGTTCACGCCTGTGTTGGAATTTCCGGTCACTGTCGCCGCGTATTGCTGTAGGGCATTGACCACCACCGTGGCAGTGGCCGGCGCCACCGTCACAGTGAACGGAGCGGGAGCCAGTTCGCGGATGCGCGAGTTATCTGTATCTGCAATAAACAGCTTGCCGGCGGAAGTGGCGAACACGCCGGAAGGCGCATCGAGTTCCGCGCTGGTTGCGGGTCCGCCGTCGCCGGAGAAGCCGGGTGTGGGGAATCCGCCTGCGTTGGCGGGAATTCCGGCTATGGTTTGAATGAAGCCGGTGGCGGCTACGACCTCGCGAATCGCGGCGTTTTCGGAATCGGCGATGAAGATGTCATTCGAGCTGTCGAGGAACACGCCAGCTGGGCTATCCAGAAGAGCACTCGTGGCCAAGCCGCCGTCGCCGGAGAAGCCGCCGGTTGCGCCGATAGTGCCTGCCACAGTTTGAATGATGCCGGTCGAGACGGAGACTTCGCGGACGGCGTTGTCAGAGGTGTCGGCGATGAAGATGTTGTCGCGGGCATCGACGGCGACGCCGGCGGGAGAAGACAGGTAGACGGTATTCAAAGTGTTGGCGACATTGCCGTCGCCACATGATGAAGATGTCTGGTCCTCGCCGCAATCGAGTTGGGGAGTCCCGGCGACGGTCAGGATCGTGTTGGCTGGGACTGAGATTGGACCGAAGGTGAGCGCTGTAGTGCCGGTATTGACGACGCGGATTACGTCGTTTGCATTGTCAGCGATGAAAATGTTTCCAGAGATGTCGACAGCGACCGCATAGGGGTCGTCGAGTTCAGCGCTGAGGGGCGCGACGTTGTCGATAAAACCTGCTGTGCCATTGCCAACGACGGTTTGGATCTTTCCGGACGAAGCCACAACTTTGCGAATTACGTTGTTGGCAGAGTCGGCGATGAAAATGTCGCCAGCGGAATCGACGAAGATCCCCTGAGGGAAATTGAGTTCTGCGCTGGTGGCAAGTCCGGTGTCGCCGGTATAGCCAGGGATGCCGTTGCCAGCGACGGTTCCAATGTCGCCGGGTTGGATCACAGTAGTCGTACCGGGAACCGTGTAGGGTGAGCTGCCGTTGTTGATAAAGCGAATGACGGAGCTGTCCGTGTCGGCAATGTAGACGTTGCCTGAGCTATCGACAAAGACGCCGCCGGGACCATTCAGCTCTGCGTTCGCGGGTAAACTGCCGTCGCCTGAATAAGCTGCGAAGCCATTGCCGGCGAAGGCCTGGATATCGCTATTGGACGCCGTCACTTCGCGAACCACAAAATCATTTGTATCGGCGATGAAAATGTCGCCTGAACCATCGAGCAGAACGCCACTTGGATTGTTGAGCAAGGCGCTCGTGGCCAGCCCTCCGTTGCCGCAGCCGTTGGTGAGGTAGGTGGAACAGTTAGTAAACGGAGTGCCAACGGTGGGAAGCGTACCTGCTATGGTGGAGATATTTCCGGCAGAGAAGATCTCGCGAACCGCGGAATTATAGTAATCCGCGACGAAAACGTCGTCGGCGCTATCGACGAACAGGCCAACGGGCTCGCATAGGTATTCGGAGATGGCGGTGCCATTGGTGGTCAGATTGCACGCCGAGCCCTCCGCCGAATCATATTGAATGCCGGCGACAGTTCCGATGTTCCCTGCCGGGATAGTAACTNNTTTGCACGTTGCCAGAGCTGGCCACGAATTCACGGATGACGGAATTGCCAAAATCGGCGATGAAGATATCGCCGGAGCCATCCACGAAAACGGAATAAGGAAGGCACAGGAACGCGCTCAAGGCTGGACCGTCGCCGTACTGGCACGCGCTGCCATTGCCTGCGTCGTAGTTCGCACCGACGACCGTTTGGATGTTGCCGGT
>PLHN01000145.1:0-555 GCA_003139975.1 Acidobacteriaceae bacterium | reverse complement strand
GCCGCCATCGCCGGAATAACCGGATGTACCGTTGCCGGCGACGACGGTGACCGTGCCAGTGGTGGATACTTCGAGCACCTGACTGGCGAATGACTCGGCTACATACATATTGCCGGAGGAATCGAATGCCATGCTTTCGGGATAGCCCATGCTGGCCGCGGTCGATGTGCCGNNATGGTGTTGATCGTGTATTGACCAAAGGAGAACTGCGGCGCACACAGTACCGCCGCGATGACGATGCAAATCGAGATGAGCCTGTTTGGGGAGGGCATGGGTCAGTTCGCCTTTCCGCCGGCAATCCGATCCAGCCGAACTAATTCGGTAGATTTGCGGCCGCCGGGCCTCTCAACTGCTACCAGCAAGTTGAGTCGTTTTGCGCTGTTCCAGAATCTGTATTCCGAGCGCGGCATGGTGAGCTCTTGGGTGGTGCTGGCGGAAGAGCCGGGATGAACTAGCAGCGAACAAAGCTGCGGCTTGCCGCCCGGATGATGAGGCGGGTCCCAGAAAGTTATCCGCTGAATCTGGAGATCGCGTTGCCCACGGTTCGACAGGTGG
>PLHN01000520.1 GCA_003139975.1 Acidobacteriaceae bacterium | reverse complement strand
CGATTGCCGCTGCCGCGGTTGTCGACAGTGAAGATGGCAAAGCCTTCTTCAGCCAGAATCTGATGGAACAGCAAACTTCCTCCGCTCCATGTTTTTTGCACTTCCTGCGCGGTGGGTCCGCCATAGACGTTCACAATCAGCGGCAGTTTTTGGTTTGCGTCGGCATTGGGCGGCAATAGCAGCGACCCGTAGAGAGGTGTGCCGTCATCGGCCTTGAATTGCAGGTATTTCGGCGCAATCAAGTTATAGTCGGCGACACTGCGCGCCTTCCAGATTTCCGTGCAGGGACTGCCCGCTCCACAGACAGCTACGCGAGGCGGCGTCTGCGGGGCGGAATAGTGTTCAACATAATGCTTGCCGTTCTCGGAGAACGTAGCGGAGTAGGTGCCCTCTTCGGAAGAGACGCGGCGCAATTCTGTGCCATCCAGTTTTATAGAGAAAAGCTNNCCGCTTTCGAGCTGGCGTTCGAGCTTGGCGTCGTCCGCAAGCGGATTGGCCACGTTGAAGCTATAGAGATAAATGTGTGTATACCCATCGCGCCAACTGGTCCAAAGGAATTTATCTCCGGATTTGAGGATGCGAAAATTGTCGTTGTCGTTGACCTCGACCCACGCATCCGGCGCCGATTCGGTCATCACCTTGCGCGACTTGCCGGAATGCGCGTCGATGAAATAAAGGTCCATCACATCCTGCTTCCGATTCAGCACCTCGGCCCAAGCCCAACCCTCGCGAATCCAGCCGAAGCGGGGGATATACGTGTCCTCATCGTCAGTGAGCTTGATCCAGCGCGGTTTGCTACCGTCACTCGAAACGGCTCCAAGGCGCACGGTGGGATTCGGATCGCCGGCCTTCGGATATTTTTCCTGATCGACATGGGGATGGGTCGGGGTCCAGTCGGTGATGGGATACGTCGGGACGCGGCTTTCATCCATCTGCAGAAAGAGAATGTCGTGGCCGTCGGGCGACCAGAAATAATTGCTGCGAACGTGGAGTTCCTCGGTGTATACCCAGTCAACTTCTCCGTTCAGAACGTCGACGTCGGACTTGCCAAGGCAGTTCTTGTCCTTGTTCTTATCTTTTTCAGGCTGGACGAGCAGCCGTTCGTCCTGCCCCGAGACCGGCCGCGCATAGAGATTGTGTTTCCGCAAATAGACAATCCGTTTGCCATCGGGCGAAAACTTCGGATCCTCGCTCGGATCGGAGGACGAAGTAAGCTGCACGCCGGTGCCGTTCTCCAGGCTGTAATACCAGAGCTGGCCGTGGGAGTCGAAAAGCAGGTGTTTGGAGTCAGGCGACCACAGGTAAGCGGCCACGTGATAACGCGTCACCCGCTCCTTTTCGCGCTCGTCGTGAATCGTTGAAGTTGGCGGCGCAAGCTGCGAAAGCTTGTCTTCGCTGACGAGAACCTTCTTTTCGCCTGTTGCTGCGTCGACATACCAGAGTTGGCCTTGTTCGCCGGAATCGTCGCGCTGCACGAAAGAGACCTTGGTACCATCCGGGCTCCATTTAATCGCTTCAGGAGCGCGGCCGGTAATGCCGCCTTCAGCAAAAATCGCTTCGATGGTGAGCGGCTTTTGAGCGGAGGTCTGCGCAGCCCCCGTCGAGAACAGGAAGCAAGCAAGAACGTAACCGGCGACAAACTTCTTCACGAACACTCCAATTCCAGAAACTGCGCCGACTAAATACCGGGTCAGAAAAGAAACAGAAAGTGTACAACGCGCGGACAGGGTCTAGGCAGGTCTCGTGGCGATCGCCTTCATCTCCGCGCGCACCGGATGCTTCGCTTCATAGGCGGCGATGGCGGCTTCGTGCTGCAGAGTCAGGCCGATGTCGTCGAGTCCGTTGAGCATGCAATGGCGAGCAAACGCATCGAGGACGAATTTCGCGACGAAACCACTGCCGTCCTCGATGCTCAGGGTTTCGAGATCGACGCTGAGCTGATAGTTTTCGACTTCGCGCGCGCGGCGCATGACCTCAGCCACCTGCTTGTCGCTGAGGCAAACTGTCAAAAAACCGTTCTTTAAACTGTTATTCGCGAAAATATCGGCGAACGAGGACGCGATGACCACGCGGAATCCGTAATCAGCAAGCGCCCAGACCGCATGCTCGCGCGAGGACCCGCAGCCGAAGTTTTTTCCGGCAACAAGGATAGTCGCGCCCCGGTAGCGCGCATCGTGCAGAACAAAGCTAGCGATCTCCTGGCCGTCGGGCGAGAAGCGCCAATCGTAAAACAGGAACTGGCCGAAGCCGGTGCGCTCGATGCGTTTCAGGAACTGCTTGGGGATGATCTGGTCGGTATCCACATTGACGCGATCGAGCGGGGCGACGGTGCCGGTATGTTTGCGAAATGGTTGCATAATCGTTTAGTTCAGTGTGTTTTGCGACAGAGTACCGGTCTACCAGACTTTGCAGATTTTATCGGCTGGCGCCACCATGGGCTGGCCTGCTTTGCACTGAAATGCCTTCTGAAACTCCGGCATGTCCACCACCACACCGTTGATGCGGTACTGCGCCGGCGAATGCGGATCGGTCATCGCCCGCACGCGCAAATCCTCAGGGCGCTCGTTCGCGCAATCCCACTGCGCGAAGCCAATAAAAAAGCGCTGCTCGGGCGTAAGCCCGTCCACCGGCTGCAGGTGCATGTCTTTCGTCTTGTCTTGCCACGCCATGTAGGCCAGAATTTCGCCTCCAAGATCGGCCACGTTTTCACCGAGCGTCAGTTTACCGTTGACGTGCACATCTTCCACCGCGACATAAGCCGAGTACTGATCGTCCACGCACCTGGTGCGCGCGTCGAATTTCTCGCGATCTTCCTTGGTCCACCAATCCTTCAAATTTCCGTGGGCGTCGAACTGGCTGCCTTCATCGTCGAAGCCGTGCGTGAGTTCGTGGCCGATCGTGCCACCGGTGTTGCCGTAGTTCGGTGCGTCGTCCATTTTGGTGTCGTAGAGCGGAGGCTGCAAGACTCCCGCAGGAAAATTGATGTCGTTCATCTGGGGGTTGTAATAGGCATCGACGGTCGGAGCGGAAATATCCCATTCGCCGTG
>PLHN01000397.1:772-3212 GCA_003139975.1 Acidobacteriaceae bacterium | reverse complement strand
CGTTCCGCCTCTTGCCGAATGACCGTTTCTGCTCGTTGTGTGACCGCGTCCGTCGCACCCAGCGGGGCGTCGGGCGGAAGCCAGACATCCACATACGACAGGTAGGAGAGGTCCTTGGGGAAGAACTGCGGCTTCAGCATGGTGAAAAATAGTCCACCTAACACTAGAACGATGAGCGAGCCGGCGAACGTACCCCAACGATGTCTGAGCGCGAAGTCACCTACCCGATAATAGAGCGCTGGGAAGCCGTGCTTTCGTCGCTCCGACATGGGCGGCTCCAGACGCTTAGGGGGTTTGATTAGGTAATACGCAATCAACGGAATGAAGGTGAAAGTCACAATGACGGAGGCGACCAACGTGCAGGTCATCACCACCGGCAGGCTATAGAGGAAAAAGCCGGTATCGCCGGTCAGCATCAAGAACGGTAGGTACGCGACGATGTTCGTGATGGTGGCGAATACAATCGCTTTCGCCAGTTTGGTCGGTCCAATCCAGGATGCGAGATCACGCGGGGATCCGGAGCCCAGCTCGCGCTTGATCGCGTCGCCTGCTACGACAGGCATATCCACTAACAAACCGAGAGCGATGATCAGAGTCGCGATGGAAACTTGTTGAATGTCAATACCAAGGACGTGAACGATACCGAAGGTCATCGCCAGCGTCAGAGGTATGGACGCAGCCATTAGCATGGCCGCACGCCAGTCCCAGAATCCGACCAGCGCTACGAGAACGACGAGCACGATGGCTTCATAGAGGCTGTCCATCAACAGACTGACGAGGTCCTTCACTTGCCTTGGCTGGTCCGAGGTACGGTTAATGATGAGATCGGCAGGCAATTGCGGGCGCACATTGGCGAGCGCTTTATCTACGGCCTCGCCAAATTTGAATATCTGTTCACCCGATCGCATTTGCACGGCCAATGTAATGGCACGGTTGCGATGCCAAGTTCCGTTCGGCTCGCGAGAGACCATGTAGTTCAGGTATCGGGTGGGAGTCTGATAGGCACGCGATATGTCGACCAGATCGCGCAAGTAAAGCGGCGCTCCACTAGGCGACGATGCGAGGAGCACGTTGCCAATATCTTTCGTGCTTTTGAACTCGGCGGTTGCGTCAACCAGGACGTTTCGCGATTGGGTCTGGACGATTCCACCTGGAGCCGTCACATTCCGCGCGTTCAGGATGTCTTTGATCTTCGTGGGCTGCAATTTCAATGCTGCCAGCCGCGCGTCCGAGTACTCCAGATAGATCTCTTCGGGCAGAACGCCCACGCGCTGCACCTTGGTCACCTCTGGTACACGTTGCAGCGTTCGCTGGATCAAGTCGGTAAAGTCATCCAGTTGCCGATACGAATAGCGGTTGTTAGCCACTTCCGCGATGCGTTCTTTAGTGGCCTGAGGATCACGAACGATAATCGGACCCCAGGCGTCGGGATGAAAGTCGTACTCCTGGAGCTTCTTCTCGATGAACTGCTGTCCATACGCGCGGATTTTGTCATCCGACTTCGCCGTTGCAAAGTCGATTCCGGAGCAGCTTCCTACGGACAACGAACGAACATCGTGTGCCAACCCGTCCCGTTCTGCCTGCGCAGCCAGCATGACAAATGGCCGCTCAATCACAGCAGGCGACACGGATGCCGGGTAACAGTAGAGAACGGTGACACGTCCACTCGTAACTCCTTGGCGCACTTTCTCAATCGCATCCCGCACACCGCGGGCGCGCAACGCGATCTCAAGGTCCGGGACCGTCGGACTGGCGACAGTCAGCATCAGCGCTGCCGTGTCTCCGAAGTCGCTGATCCAGGTGATCGGTCCCGCACCGTCGGGAAGGTCCGTGATCTGGTTCAGTCGTTGTCCAATGTCCTGGAATTCCTGCTGGGTGTTCTTGATGTTGTCTAACAGCCTGACTTGCACAACAGAAATGTTGTCCTGGGTGGTGGACTCCACACGGTCCACCTTGCTGTTTCCAGTGATGGCTTGCTCGACCTTCCGCGTGACCAGTTGCTCGACCTTGTCTGCCGAGATACCTGGCCATGGGGTGATTGCCAGCGCGATGCGCACGGGGATGTCGGGGTCCTTCCGCTTGGGCATATTCATGTAACCAAATACACCCCAGGCAAGCGTGGCGAACAAGGCGACCCAGGCAATCTGCCGGTTGTTGACAAAGAATCGTGCGAGATTACGACTGTGATTGGGGTTCTCGGCTTTCATTGAAGAACCTCGACAGGCTGCCCATCCTTAAGCAGATTGGCGCCAGTGGTGATGATGCGATCGCCTGGGGTTAGCCCATTGAGTACGGTTATGTCGGTTCCAGTGACAGAGCCGATTTCCACGCTGTGGAGGCGAGCTACTTCTCCGGAACTCGAGCTTGAAACAACGAACACGCCATACTTCCCATCTTTCGCTTGCACGATCGCTGCCAGGGGCACCAGCAGGGCCGACGA
>PLHN01000397.1:0-646 GCA_003139975.1 Acidobacteriaceae bacterium | reverse complement strand
CACTCCCACGACGATCTTTACGGTGTCGGTTTTGGCGAGCGCGAATGCGGGAACACCAGGTCCGACGAACGCCCCCAGCTCGACGGCTTTCTTCACGATGTCGCCGTCATAGGGCGCAATCAGAGAGGTGTCGCGCAAAGCGATTTCGGCCTCGCTCGTCAGGGCCCGAGCGGACTTCAGTTGCTCCGCGCTGGCATCGTATTGCGCGCGAGCCGAATCGAAGTCGGGCTTCGTAATGCTCTGAGCGTCATACAGATGCGTAGCTCGATCGAAGTCGAGCTTGGCTTTCTGTGCGACAGCTTCGGCGGCCGCNNTCGTATTCAGAAGATCGGATGCGGACGAGTACGGCTCCCCGGCTGACCCGATCCCCTTCCGCAACATCGCGCATCCTGCCATCCTGGCCGCGCACTTGTTTGAGCGAAATGACATATCCAGGAATCCGGAACCCCAATGGAACTTCCGCATCGGGCGTCGTTACGGCCGAGAAACGTAAGCCGTCGGCGCTGAAACCAGCTCGCTTCTCAATGGCTTGAGCCTGGACCCCCTGCGGCGGTTGATTGAGTGGCTTATTCGAGCCACAGCCGGCCATGACCAGCGCTAATGCAAGTGTTGCGATTGTGGTCCTCACGTTTATTCCTCTCCCATC
>PLHN01000389.1:7583-17174 GCA_003139975.1 Acidobacteriaceae bacterium | reverse complement strand
CAATTCATCGGCTTCAGCCGGTATTCGGCGTCGTCCAGTTCCATGGCGTCGAACATGTTGTCCGAGTAATAGCCCTCGTGCCCCGAGGTGTAGAACAGCTGCCGCCGCGCCACATGCGGCGTGCACACCAGCGAATACCCGCGCCGTAAATACTCCTCGCGCATCCAGTCTTCCATCTCTTTGCGGATGATCCCGCCCTTGGGATGCCAGAAAATCAGCCCCGGCCCAGCCAGTTCCTGTATCGAAAACAGGTCCAACTGCTTGCCGAGCACGCGATGATCGCGTTTCTTTGCTTCTTCAATGCCCGCGAGATAAGCGTCGAGGTCTTTCTTGCAGAAAAACGAAGTCCCATAGATCCGCTGCAGCTGCTGGTTCTTTTCATCTCCCAGCCAGTACGCACCCGCAATGTTGAGGAGCTTGAACGCCTTGATCCTGCCCGTCGAAGGCACATGCGGCCCGCGGCAGAAATCGAGAAACTTGCCGGTTTTGTAGATCGAAATCTTCTCATCGGGCTTGGTGAACTGCTCGATGAAATGGCACTTCATGAAGTCGCCTTCCTTCTTGAAGCGCTCCAGGCCCTCGCTGTGGGGCAGAAACTCGCGCGCATAAGGCAAATCCTGCGCGACCAGCTCCTGCATCTTCTTCTCGATTTTTTCCAGGTCCTCGGGAGTAAACGGCTTCTCGCGATAAAAGTCATAGAAGAACCCGTTCTCAGTCGACGGCCCGTGGCCAAGCTTGGTCTCGGGGAATAGCTCGAGCACGGCAGCCGCCATCAGGTGCGCAGACGAATGCCGGTAGACTTCGAGCGCCTCCGGATCTTTGTCGGTCAGGATGCGCAGCTCGGAATCCTGCTCAATCGGGCGCATCAGGTCGACAAGATTGCCGTTGGCGCTTTCCATCCCCGGCGCGAGCGGAGTCACCTTCGCCGCCAGCGCCGCATCCGCCAGCCGCGGGCTGATCGATTTCGCCACGTCCAGCGCGGTCGTACCCTTGGCTACTTCCTTCGTGCTTCCATCGGGTAACTTCACATGAATGCTGTCAGACATAGATTAGGCCTTGTATTCTGCTGAATCCTTTAAGTTTAAGGGAGTATAAAGAGAGGGTCAAACGGGCTGAACATCATCGGAAGATACTCCATGATCATGTCACCCCGTTACAGGCGCCAACTCCATCGCCCTGCCACCCTTGCCCCGCCCTCGCCGCTATGCCGGAGAAACCGTCGAACCCGCCCATTACCTGGACGGCAGCCTTGCACTTCTATCGCGGAGACCGGCTTCTGCTCGGCCCTGCACCTGCCTCTGGAAGAATATGCCGACCGCCGCCCTGCGCTCCTGACCAGGGCGCAGAAAAGAAAAATGCCAATTCCGCGTATCTACAATCTCTCCGGCCGCCCTGCTGTAAGGGCCGTTACTTAATCGATAGGGGGTGACAGAGTCTCGTTGCACTTGACACGACATTTTTCTCGTCGCAACAACACTGGAAGGGGTGCGGCGCAGCCACCGAACAAGCCGGGGACCCAGCCGAGCGCCGCCCGTCGCCAAAAAAAATGCCCCATCCGTGACCGTTGTTGACACGGATGGGGCGTTCCCAAGCATGCCAGCGGCTGGGCCGCCGGCATGCCCTTGACGTTACGGAACAGCGATATAGCTCACCACTCCGTTAAGGATCAGGTCATACGTCGGATCCACGTAGTTTGTCCCCGCCGTGCGCGGAGCAGCCAGCAGTTTCGTCAGGTCGATCACGGCCAGCCAAGTGGGCGGAGTAAAGTACCCGTTGGCCATGAGCCCGATCGCGTCGCCGGAATTGGGACTCACATACGCCGTTACCGTGTGCGGATCCAACCCCTGTTCGAAGGTGTTCCCGTCCGGTGTGTTGGGCAGAGCTACCGCTGCGTAATCCAGCACCGAAGGTGTCCCCGAACCGGACGTAGCTGGGAGTTGAATCACACCCATCCAGTTCCCGCCGAACTCGCCAGTCGCGATTCCCAGGTGGCTTCCCTGGGCGATCGCGATGCCGTCTGTCCCGGCAGCAAAGTTACTGAATTCTGGGAAGGACTGCACTTGCTGAGCGGTTGTCGACCAGGTTCCGGGCGTACCAGCCGTAAAGGTAGCCTGGGTCAGATCGGTAATGTAGAGCTGGTCGGTAAACTCGATCGTCGACAAAGCGATTCCAGTCGAGCATTCCTCCGCCGCTGAATCGAATTCGCCCGCGCCGATGGCATTGGCGAACTCAATCCCCGACGTATGGTTGTAGATGTCGTAAACACCGCCTTCGTTCGGTGAGAGCACGAGATCTCGCCCCTGGTCCCACAGAACGTCTTCCGATACCTCGTTGGACAGCGGCACTGGAGCGCCAAATGTGCTGCTGGCGAGATCCAGGAACTGGAGCCCGCTTCCCGATGGCGCAGTGCTGAGTCCGACGGTCACGACTGCTTGGCCGGCCGTGCCTGCTGCCGCGTTCATGGCGACTCCGCAGGTAATGCATTCGCCGCCAGAGAAGCCGGCGTATTCATTTCCACCGCTGGACAGGGTCGTATTGAGTGTGGATCCTGTAATCAGGTAGACATCGTTGAGGTTGGAAGTGCAAACGGTTTCGCCGGTTAAGGGGTCCGAAGCGCAGGAATTCACCGTGTTGGGTGTAGATATGGTGGCCGTCGATCCAGACCCTTCTACGGGAACTACCGACAGGCCGGTAAAGCTCGTGTCCCAGGCTCCGTTCGGAATATAGGAGTTTACGTTCTTTCCCTGAACCAGCAGGCCCAGCGAACTGCTTGGCTGGCAAGAGCCCGGCGGGGGTGAAACTACAATCGTGCAGCTCGCAGTTGCTGAGTTGCCGTCCGAATCGACCACCTTGCCGGTGAACGTGTCCGAGCCTGCGGTCGTCGGCGAGCCCGTAATCGCTCCCGTCGACGAATTCAGGCTTAGATCCGGAGGTAGCGCGCCCGTGGAAATGGAGAACGTGTACGAAGGCACTCCGCCCGACGCACTCAGGGCTGAACTATAAGCAACGCCTACCTGGGCGGCCGATGCCGGGCAGGTCAGCTTTATCGGTGATCCGCCACAACCACTTATGGTATCCGGCGTAAATACGATTGCTATCGTATTCCCGTATTTTTGGGCCAGATGCGCCGTCCCAGTTAGCGTGTACGGGCCAGCCCCCAAGGTAACGCCGAAGGCGGACCAAGTCTCGGTAACAGACCCGCTGAAGTTCCCGGGGCCCGCCACCGTGAAATTGCCGTGAATCTTAATCGCCGTGCCTTTCGTTGGCTTGAGTTCGATCACATAGTGGACTTTCGCGGTTTTGAATTGTTCATCCGCGCCCTGGACGCTGAGCGTAAAGCCCGAGCAGCTGTCCGTAGCGGTAGCGGTCGTGAGATGGTTGGCTAGAGCTGGAATCGTGGTGATAGCCATGACGATGCCGATGGCTAACACATGCTTCACTAAGGTTGTCTTCATTGTGTTCTCTCCGTTTCGTCACCGAGGTGACGTTGTGTTCACTGCGAGGTCCCTGTCCTATCCCTTCGTTGAGAGCCCGTAGGGACTCCCAACAAGAGGCGTAATCGTTTACCAATTGCTGCTCGCGTCTGTGTGCCGTAATTTGTCGTCATCCGCGACAGCATTTCTGCGGTGGCTTGCGGGCGTAATATCCCCGTAGCACCCGCAACGCCAGAAGCCCTTCTACCTGTTGGTTGCGGACCTCGCTTCGCATGCGCGATCCTCACCGCGCGGCCGAGTGTGTCTCGTCACCGTTGAATTGAATATGTTTTCAATTTCCCAGGATTAATGGCCCCACATCAAGAACAGCTGCTTGGGGAAGGTTACAAGAAAGACTAGCTGCGCTCCCCACATCTAAGCCGGTCAAGTCCAGAGGCAGCTATGTGGAGCAGAGTTTGAAAGAGGAGATGCTGTTTGTCAAGGTAAAAGAGCATCGAATCAGGAGTCAGAGTCCTCAACCACGTTGCAAACTTTTTCATCTCGCGATCCTAATCACCATCCATAACCGGAAATGAAAGCGATAAGAGCGGTCATTCGGCCACAGTCGCTCCCGTCCGCAAAGAACGCACTGGGACTGGCGGGTGCTATCATAAACAAATTCATCCGCCCGGCGGATGAACCCGGCAAGCTGCCGTACCCCCGATGCGCTTTCGACGCAGCCTCCCCATTGTTGGCGCCGTTCTTGTAGTTGCGGCGGCCGTTGCGCTGATCGTCACGCTCCGCAAGCAGGCCCCGCCCGAGGCGGCGCGGTTGCTCCCCGGCGCAGACGGATTCCTCTACGTCGAGTTAGACACGATTCGGGAACTCAGCGCCGCCGCGCTACCGCCAGTTTCGCACGACCCCGAATACCAGAAGTTCGTCGACGAGACCGGCTTTGAGTTCGAGCGCGACCTGGACAAAGCCGCCTTCGCCGTGCATTACCCGGAAAGCTGGGGAAACGGTACGGGCGGATCGTCCTCGGAGCCGCGCTTTTCCGAAGTTTTCGTCGGCAAGTTCGATTCCAGCCGCCTCACTTCTTACCTGAGAAAAACCGCCTCGTCGGTCGACACCTACCGCAACTTTGATATCTACAATATTCCGCTCGAAGGCCGCACGGCGCGGGTGGCCGTGCTCTCCTACGACAGCGTTGCCGTTTCCAATCATCCTGATCCCGCAGTGATTCGCGGGATCGTCGATCGCTCGCGCAAGCTGGCGTCGCCGTTTGGCGGGCCATCTCTGCTCAGGAGGTTCTACCACCAGGTGCCGCTGGCCAGCCTGGCCTTCGCCATTCTGCGCATCCGTCCAGCGGAAATGAATTCGCGGGGCAGTCTTGCCAGTTGGTCGCTGCTGTTTTCGAAGCCGGCCGTCGTCGTGGTTTCCGCGCGCACCCTTCGCGCCCTGCATTTAAGGGCGGAAGCGTTTGCCGACGACGAACCCGATGCCGAGGCCATCGCCAACAAGGCAAACGCATATCTCAGCCTGTTTCATGCAGCCGAGGGAAGCGTGAGCACGCATGGCACCGACTCGGACGTGAAAGCGTTTTTCAGCAGTCTCAAAGTCGAGCACTCGGGAGAAAGCGCGATTTTGACGGCGACGGTGCCTCTAGGATTGATCGGCAAGGTTCTAACGGAAGCTCCAGCGAATGAGGCGGCGCCGGCCGCACCGGCGCAGCCGCCCGTGAATCCCCCGGCAAAGACGCAGAAGCACTGATTTCCTTTTGCCTCCCGCCTCCGTCCAAGGCAGTGTTCCTTCGTAGCCAACGAGTTGCTGTAACAAAGCCGCCGGCCCGTGCATCCTATTTAGTAGGCCAGAAACGCGCCGTCGCCGCTACAATAGATCGCCGCTAAAATAGACGCAAGAATAGAATCTATGACGAGTTTGCCCTTACCGCTCGCAGCCTTTGTCGCAGGTCTGATCTCTTTCCTCTCACCTTGCGTGCTTCCGCTGGTCCCCGGCTATGTTTCGCTGATCTCGGGCGCCGGCGTAGAGGAACTCAAATCCAGTGATGGCCACCTTTTCGGCAAGGTGATGCGCAACTCCGCGGCTTTCATCATCGGCTTCAGCATTGTCTTCATCACGCTCGGCGCTATCTCGACCGAGGTCGGCCAGGTTCTGGCACAATACAAATCCCTGCTCGCTCGCGTCGCCGGGGCCGTGATTATTCTCTTTGGCCTTCACTTGACAGGGATATTTCAGATCAAGGCGCTTCTTGCCGATACCCGTCTGCATAGCCTCAAAGGGAGCTCTTCCGCGTGGGGAGCGTTTGTAATCGGCTTTGCGTTTGCCTTCGGCTGGACACCCTGCGTCGGGCCGATTCTTGCGGTCGTGCTCGGATTTGCCGCCGCCCAGGATACGGTTTGGAAAGGCATCTTTTTGCTTGCCATTTACTCGGCCGGGCTGGCGGTGCCGTTTCTGATCACGTCGCTCGGCATCGAGCGCTTTCTCAAGTTCTACAATCGTTTCAAATTTCACATGCACGCCGTGGAAGTGGCGAGTGGCTGTTTGCTCATCGTTCTGGGTATTCTTCTCGTGCTGGGCCGTTTCACGCTGATCTCAGGATATTTCTCTTTCCTGAACCGGTTCGCCCTCTGATGAGGACGCGGAGTGCAGCTTTCGAGAAGGATATAATTGCTTCAACGTGGGTTTTCGCTTCTCCTGCAAGTTGAGGTCACTGTGCAACGAAATCCTCTAATCCTGTTCTTTATTGGTGCGCTGGTCGCGATCATGTTATTCACCGGCATCCGCATATCGCGCGAAAGCAGCGCCATTGCTCCGAACAAAGGGTTGATGGGCCTGACCGCTCCCGACTTTGAGTTGCAGGACATCGATGGCAGCAGCCTCAAACTTTCGCACCTGCGGGGGAAGGCCGTTCTGCTCAACTTCTGGGCCACCTATTGCGAGCCCTGCAAGGTCGAGATGCCGTGGTTCGTCGAACTGCAAAAGCAATATGGCTCGCAGGGTCTTCAGATCGTCGGCGTCGCCATGGATGATGCCGCCACCGAAGACATTGCGAAATTCGCCAAAGATATGGGCGTCAATTACCCTATCCTGATCGGCAAAGAAGCGGTCGGCGTGACCTATGGCGGAGTCAACGTTCTTCCCACCACTTTTTTTCTCGATCGCAACGGCACGGTGATCGCGCGCGAGTTTGGCCTGCAAAGCCGCAGCGTCTTTGTCGACCACATTAAAGCGGCCCTCGGGCACGGCGGAACGGTACAGGCTCAGAAGTAACCTGCGTCGCTACTTATCCTGGTTTACCCTAAGACGTACCCTAAGACACTGACGCTGACTTACAGGTGGGGAATGAAGAGACTGAGACTAACTCTGACGTGCGCGCTTCTGGCGACGGCATGGGCTTCGGCCCAGGAGGAATTCGCTCCGAAAGGCCCCGTCGTTACCATGGCTCCCGCGCCTGTCATAACCGCCGTCCAAGCCAAACCGTCGACGGTTCCGCTCTCGTTCCAAGTCGCCAGCGGCTACCACATCAACTCCAACCACCCGAAGTCGGAGTATCTGATCCCAACCGCCCTCAAAGTCGAAGCCACAACCGACATCGTCGTGGGAAAGATCGTCTACCCCAATGGCCAGGACATGAGCTTTGCCTTTGCTCCGGACGAGAAGCTCAACGTATACAGCGGCGACTTCACGGTGGACGTCGTTGTGCATCCTCTGCGCTCCGTCGAGCCCGGCAAATATGTCGTTCGCGGCAGCCTCAAATACCAGGCCTGCGATAATACCGCCTGCTATCCGCCCAAGACCTTGCCGGTCAGTTTTGATGTGAAGGTCCGGAAAATGCCGCCAGCACACGCAGCGAACCCCGCGCAAAGCCCGCACGCGCACTAATTAGTGCGTGCGCGTTAGTCGCGCCATCCTCATTTCTTTGACGCGAGATCGTTCCTGAAGACCTTGCCGTCCTTCATGACGAACGCAACGTTTTCGAGAAGCTTGACGTTCTCGATGGGATCGCCCGCGATAGCGACCAGGTCCGCATACGCTCCCGGGGCAATCACTCCCAGCTGTCCCTTCCGGTCCAGCAATTCCGCAGCCCGCGACGTCGCGCTTTGGATCGCCTCCATCGGCGTCATGCCAAGCTCAACCATGCGCGGAAACTCCTGCGCAATCGGCTCGGTCCATGGAATTCCGCCGATGTCGGTTCCAAATGCAATCTTCACTCCCGCCTTGTGCGCCTTGCGGAAAGACTCCCCATGATCGGAAGCGCGCTTCCGGTCGCGCTGCCCTTCGATTGTGTCCGCCGGGCTCCAGTCGCCGTAGTACACGCTTAGCGTAGGACACAACCACGTTCCCTGCTTGAGCATTTGCGCGATTTGCGCGTCACTCAACTCGAGCCCGTGCTCGATCGAGTCGCATCCTCCGTCCAGCGCCCGCTGCAAACCTTCTCCGCCGTACGCGTGGCAAGCGACCTTTTTCCCCCAGCCGTGAGTTTCGTCGACGATGGCGCGCAATTCCTCCACCGTGAGAGTCGGCTGCGAAACCAGCTCTCCGTTCTTGCCCATCCACGAGCGATGCGTCATGTAGACCTTGATCCAGTCAGCACCATGATCGAGCTGTTCTCGCGCGGCCTTGCGCGCCGCGACCGGCCCGTCGACGATCTGCACTCCTTTCGGCACTTCGATCTCCGGTGCGTACCCTTCGAGCGGATATCCGCCGGTGGTCGATATCGCGCGCGTCGAAGCGAATATCCGCGGGCCCGGAATATACCCGCGCTCGATCGCCATCTTGATGCCGACATCGCCGTAGCCCGCGCCCTCGGTTTCCATGTCGCGGATGGTCGTGAAGCCTTGTTCCAGCGCGCGCCGTGCCGAAACCGTAGCCCGCGCCGCGCGAAACGCCAGCGGATACTTGAGCAACTGAATGTCGTATCCGCCCTCGGATGGCACTTCCCCTTGCAGAAAAATGTGCGTATGCGCATCGATCAATCCGGGCAGCACCGTCGCCTGCGACAGATCAATCACGGTCGCGCCTTCGGGGATGATTGCCAGACCCGCATCCGAGACATCGGAGATCTTGTTGCCGCGAATCGTAATGATCAGGTTGCGCCGCACAGTGTTTGACACGCCATCAATCACCGATCCCGCCCGGATCACGGTCAAGGGCGGTTGCGCCGGGCTATTCTGAGCCCAGCCAGCGCAAGTCAAAAGGAAACCAACGAATACGGTAAGGCAGCGATTCATAACGCACCTCCGGCACGGCTGGATTGTACGTCGGAGCGTGCAAGAGAGTCACTCTTTGGAGGAAATTGCTGGACGCTGAACAAATTTCAAACCGAGGGGCCTCCGACATGAGGTAGGCGCAAAACAAGGCCGGGAACGTCGTCATCGCAAGCCAACGTCACGCCAGCACTTTCCAGCACGCGAGCGGCAATGGCCAGTCGCACTCGCCTCATCGTCGATCCCACAGAATCGCGCGTGCGATTCGAATTGGGTTGGTTCCCAAGGCCGCGCTCACCCTCGATCCGCACCAGAGCTTCCGACGGGTTCTCGCTCATCCGAAAAGTAATTTCGCTGCCCGCCGCTTGCCGCTCGATCATCGCCGAAAGCAGATATTCCAACGCCCTTCGCAGCCCCGACGCTTTGATCGACAATTCCGCCGAGCACGTTCCCATCATCCGGATGCGCACTTCGCGTAACGCTGCCCATGGCGATAGATCGTCGCTGACGCTCGTCAAAACCGGCATCAAAGCAATCGCCGGACCTTCCGCCTCTCCGTGCTCAGCGTCGAGGTACTCGCGCATTAACCGAATCAGGGCGATCACATCTTCCGTCTGCTCCAGCGCCGTCGTGATCGTATGCTGCTGCTGGTCCGCCGCTTCGTCGAGCGACAGCTCCAGCGAACAGCGCAATGTGGTCAGCGGCTGGCTGACCGTNNACGTGTTCGATAATCATGGCGCGCGTCAGCCGGCGTCCGGCATTGCGCATAAGGTATTCCAGCAGCGCAAACTCCTTGACCGTTAACTCGATCGGCCGGCCGCCGCGCTGCACCTTGCGCTCGACCCGGTCGAGGCTCAGATCGAGCACCGTAAGCACCGACTCGGAAGGCAGGTGGCTGCGCCGCAGCAGCGCCCGCGCCCGCGCCGATAGTTCCAGAAACGAAAATGGTT
>PLHN01000389.1:0-7555 GCA_003139975.1 Acidobacteriaceae bacterium | reverse complement strand
CCCGGCAGGTTCAGGTCCAGCACTGCCAGATCGTAATCAATCCCCAGCGCCATCGAAAGACCTTGCTCGCCATCCAAGGCCGCATCCACCGCGTGGTGTTCCGCTTCCAATCCCTTCTTGATAAAGCTGGAAAGGGGCGCGTCATCTTCTACGATAAGAATTCTCATGAAAGTTTTCTAACTCGTTACTTTGTGAATCGATTCTCATTCTCCGTCGAGCCTTCGCCGTCGACAAGATAACCGCGCCGTACTTTGGGACGTACCTCGCCGCAGAACCACGCGCGAGCGGCTGGCCCATTCGCGGTTCCACCGCTGAATTGTCAGTTGAGAATCGCCCTTCCGAATGTCGCGGGAGGCAAAGCGCTGCAAAAAGAACGGCAAGTTGCGCCGCGCCTCGTTAACCGTCCTCTACGTCCCCAGCGCGGCCTGGATCTTCCCGGCAATCGCTCCGGCAATTCGATCCATCTGCTCCTTCGACTCCGCTTCCACCATCACTCGAGCCAGCGCCTCGGTCCCAGAGTAGCGCACGACGACCCGGCCATTGCCATCGAGTTCGTGCTCGGCCGACGCAATCGCGGCCTGCACCGGTGCAATCTTCGCAAACGGCACTTTTTCCCGCACCCGCACATTGCAGATGATTTGCGGAAACACCTTAAGGTCCCTCACCAGCTCAGCCAGCTTTCCCCCGGAGCGCACTATGATCTCGAGCACTCGCAGCGCCGTCATCAGGCCGTCACCGGTAGTAGCCTCGCCATCGCGGAACAGAATGTGACCCGATTGTTCGCCCCCCAGAGTCGCGCCGGAGCGCTGCATTTCCTCGAGCACGTACTTATCCCCCACATTCGCGCGCAGCATGCGAACCCCCGAACGCTTCAGCGCAATTTCCAATCCCATGTTCGACATGGTGGTCGCGACCACGGTCGCGTTGGCGAGCGTTCCGCGCGTCTGCATGTCGCGAGCGGCGAGCAATAAAACGGCATCGCCATTCACCACCCGCCCTTCAGCATCGCAAAAAAGGGCGCGATCCGCGTCGCCATCGAATGTCACTCCGACATCGAACTTCCCTGGATTGCCGGCGACAACACGCGAGACCACCTCTGGATGCAGCGCCCCGCAATTCTCGTTGATGTTTTCTCCATTAGGCGATGAGTGTAGAAATGTCGCCTGCACTTTCAGCGCGCGAAACAACTCCGGCGCTTCCGCCGCGGCCGCGCCGTTGGCGCAATCGACCGCCACGCGAAGCCGCGTCAGATCCGCCGAAGTTCCCACGGCCAGCCAGCGCACATAGGCCTGCCGCAGCGCTTCCTCTCCCGGCAGACTCGCAGTCCCAGCCGCAGATTCCGGCGCTGCATCCGCTTCCGCATTCTGCAAAAGTGCGAAAATTTCCTTTTCAATCGCCAGCTCATGCCCATCCGGAAGCTTGTATCCATCGCCGGAGAAGATCTTGATTCCATTATCGGTCCATGGATTGTGCGACGCCGAAATCACCACGCCCGCGTCGAAGCGCTCCGAACGCGCCAGGAATGCGACTCCGGGCGTCGTAATCACGCCCGCGCTCCGGCTCGCCACACCCACCGAGGCCAGGCCCTCAATAAACCGGTCCGCAATCCAACGGCTCGAAAGCCGCGTGTCCTGCCCAATGACCACGCGCGCGTTCGCATTTGTGCGCATCAGGTCGTGGCCCAGAGCCCGTCCAATCCAGTACACACTGTCGCGCGTGAGCGGGAACTCTCCCGCTACGCCGCGGATTCCATCGGTGCCAAAAAGCTGTCTGGTTTGCGTCATGAGATCAGGAGACGGATCCTTTTGCAGGAACTAGCTTGCAACTCTTTGTTCTGGGCTCGGCAGCGCTTCCTGCAAGAGCATATCTGTTACTTATTCTTCTCGCCGCCGGCGCCTTCCATAATAACCGTGACGCGAATCGGCCGCGGTTTCACGACCTGAATCAGAGGATCCGCCACATAAGCTTGGGTGGTAAAAGAAGCGCGGCCCATAGTACCGCTGGCGTCGACCGGATCAGTGGTGGCCGCCTCCAGTTTTTCCAGGCGATGCCGCGGTCCCGTCACCGTGATGTTCGGCGGATCGGCAATCACCTGCGCCACGCGCATTCCGCTGGCAAAAGTTCCTGTTACCCGCGGGTGAACCTCAACTGTCCGTTGATCGCGGTTGTCAAACGAAAGGTGAAACTGCCCGGGAATGATCTGCACCACCTGAACGTCGTCGGGCACACGCACGTGCCGCGCCGTGAGGTCGAACGTCCTCTCGCCCGCTTGCATGTTGCTGAGATCGACTTCCGCCCGTACGTCCGCCACAGACATTCCATGAAGCACGCGCTCGGGCCCGCGCAAACGCACTTCCGCTTCTGTAAAGCTGGCCGAATCAACCTCCAAATTGTCCGGGAGATTGCGAAACTCAATGGGAACCCGCATCTCGATTTCCGCCACAGGAGTGCGTGCCACCGCCAGCCAAAGCCCCACCGCCAGCAGCAGAGAAATTGCCTTATAAATGAAGTGGTCGAGGAACAATCTCCGCATCCAGTTCCCCATCGTCAGTCTTCCCTTCCCGTACGTGCGCCGGAATCCTGCGGCCGCGCAGAAGAATGCGAACTGGGCGGTTCGTCTTCCACAAAATCGTCCAGCGCACTGGGCAAACTTGGCGCCGGAGCGTAGCGCCGCAACAGACTGCTCAAGCGCACCCGCAAGCGTTCCACCGTCAGATCGCGTTCAATGTGGCCGCCGATAGCCACGCTGATCGAGCCCGTTTCTTCCGAGACAATCACCGCCACCGAATCGGTTTCCTCGGTGATGCCGATGCCCGCGCGATGCCGCGTTCCCAGTTGCGTCGAGAGCACCGGATTCATCGAGAGCGGAAGAAAACAGGCGGCGGCCGCAATGCGGTCCCGCTGCACAATCACCGCGCCGTCGTGCAAAGGCGCGCTCGGCCGGAAAATCGTCGCCAGCAGATCGTAGGAAAGCCGCGCATCCATAGCCACGCCGCTTTCGATGTACGTGCGCAGGCCGATCTCCCGCTCAATCACGATCAGCGCGCCCGTTTGATTCTGCGAAAAAAGATTCGCCGCCAGCACGATGTCGTCATAAACATCGGCCGCCGAATTTGACGACCGCATCAGCGAAATGCGGCTTCCCAGGTTCGCCAGCGCGTGCCGGATCTCCGATGCGAAAAGGACAATCAGCGCGAAAACAACATAGGGAAGTAGGGTGCTGAGCAGCCAGTTCAGCGTGCGCAGTTCGCCGAGCCGCGCCAGGTAGAACGCCAGGCCCAGCGTCGCCACTCCCACCAGCATCGGCGCCGCGCGCGTTCCCCGCACCAGCATCAGGAACTGGTAGATCAGGATCGCGACCAGCACGATGTCCACGACCGATATCACTGTGATTTGCGGCCATGCGCCGGTCGACGTCACTTCATCCTCGCGTAACAGTTGTATTGGATTTCATTCTAATGCAGCCGACGCGCATTCCAGCAGCGCTTTATGGCCACTGCCTTATTGCGATTCGCCCGGTTCGCGGCCCGTCACCCGCGCCCGAACTTTTCCGTGCGCCAGCCGCGCCGACAACTCGTCCCCCACCGCCAGTCGCTCCGCGTCCTTTACCAGTTGCCCCTTGGCGTCGAACACCAGCGCGTACCCGCGATTCAGAATGGCCATCGGCGAAAGCGCTTCCAGGCTGGCGCTTCGCCGGTCAAGCGCCGCGCCGCCCGCCAGCAGGCGCGCCCGCATGGCTGCGGCCAGGTTTGCTACCTGCGACTCCAGTTGCTGCCGTATTCCGGTCAACCGTCGGCGCGCGTCGTAGTGCCGAACGGTAGCCGATGCGCGTTCCAGCCTCCGCCTGCATTGCTCCAGCAGTTGCCGCTCCGCCTTTTCCAGCCGGAAGCGCCGCTCATCCAGCTTTTGCTGGCCGCGATGGATTCCGTCCATCATGCTGCGGAACGCGCCATGCTGGGCCAGTTCGGTCAATTCCTGCCGTGCCATCAGCAGCCGATAGCGAACGGCGCGTTCCAGACGCCGGTGCATCTCTTCCGCCTGCGCTTCGATCTCCTGCCGCGACCGGATCACCAGCTCCGCCGCCGCGGAAGGCGTGGGCGCTCGTAGATCGGCGACAAAATCCACGATCGTGAAATCGGTCTCGTGGCCGATGGCCGAAATCACAGGAATGTTCGACGCCGCGACTGCACGCGCCAGGCCTTCGTGATTGAATGCCGCCAGGTCCTCGGCGGATCCCCCGCCGCGCGCAATAATAACGACCTCGACTCCGTCTGCCTTCCGCGCGCGGTCGTCAAAATACCGCAAGCCCGCCATCACCTCACCCGCCGCAGCGTCCCCCTGCACTTGCGCGGGATAAATGAGCACATTCGCCGAGTGGTGCCTCCGCGCCAGGATGTTGAGGATGTCCTGCAGCGCCGCTCCCTGCGGAGATGTGATGACGCCGATCCGATGCGGCAGCGACGGAATGGGTTTCTTGCGCGCGGCCTCGAACAGTCCTTCCGCCTGCAAGCGCGCCTTCAGCTGCTCGAACGCGAGTTGCAGCGCGCCCGCGCCTTGCGGCTCCATGAACTCTGCCGAAATCTGCAGCTCGCCGCGCTCTTCATACACCGTGATCCGCCCGCGCACGGTGACGCGCAGACCGTTCTCCGGGCGAAACCGCAGCAACCGCGCAGCCGAGCGGAACATCACCACGCGAATCTGCGCGCTTTCCTCTTTCAGCGTGAAATACAGGTGGCCCGAATCGGGCGAGCGCAGGTTGGAAATCTCGCCTTCCACCCAGCAATCGGAAAACTGGCGTTCCACAAGCCCGCGTACCGCCGCGACCAGCGCCCGCACCGACCAGATGTGGCGCTCCGGCGCCCGAAACTGGAAGCCGAGTTGGTCGGAGATACCCATCAGGCGCGAACTTCTCCGGCCAGCTTGACTGGCACGATCCGCGCCACGCGAGCCATGACCTTCTTGTTTTGCGCGGATTTCTTCAGGTCATAGGTGGCTTGCAATCGCATCCACACTTCCGGCGAGCCGCCAAATAGGCGCGCTACCTTCAGACACATAACTGCAGACAGCGGCTTGCGGCCCGCTAAAATGCCGTGAAGCATCTGGCGCGATACGCCCAAAGCCTTGGCCGCAGCCGTCACCGACAGCCCAACCGACGGCAAGATGTCTTCCCTGATAATCTCGCCCGGATGGACCGGCGGAAGTCCGTTGTTTCTCTCCATAACGTCCCCTAATGGTAGTCTTCAAAATCGACGTCCAATGCGTTGTCGCCCGACCAGCCAAAGGTGATCCGGTAATTCCCGCTCACCCGCACCGACCAGCGTTTCGGATTTCCTTGAAGCGCGTGGAAGCGAAAGCCCGCGATGTTCAAATCCTCTGGCCGCGCCGCCACTTCCAGCAGTTGCAGGATGCGCACGCATTTCCTGACATGATCGGCACCGATCCGGCGAGTCTTGCCGGTAAGGCACGTTTCTTCCAACCCTTTGTGCCGGAAGTTGCCGATCATTGTTGTAGTGTAAATCGAATAGTTGACGAATGTCAACCAAATAGTTGTCTGCAGGCTCGAATCCGCTTGATCCGCAGAGCGGAACGTTTGGCGCATGGGCTTCGGATCAGGGCATCGCTTCAGCGATGCCGAGCCCGCAAACCGCCGGCCGCCCCTTCAGGGGCTGAGGTTTCTCGCCGCCCCTCTTACCGCCTCAGCCGCCCTATTAGAAAGAGAACAATCGAGAGCACAACGCTGATCAGAATGGAACTAGCCAGCGGAAAATAAAAGGTCGTGTTCCTCCCGCGATAGAGGATGTCTCCGGGCAGGCGGCCGAGGGGCAAGCCAGTCCGTCCCAGCAGCATGATGATGCCGCCGATCATGACCAGGGCTACTCCCAGCACCAGCAGCATCCGCCCCATCTCGACCATGCCTTGAGTGTAACCCTGCTCTCCCAGCTCGGGACCCAGACCCGGGAGGACGAAACCGGAAAGACCTGCATCGTTCCCAAACGTATCACCGTCTATTCAGCGTGGAGGTAGTTCATATGGAAGACCATACGACACAAGATCTCACGGCCGGCGGCGGCGGGAGCGATTCGAGTCCGTGCCATTTTTTTGGACCCAGCAGTACGGCGTCTCCATCAAAAGTGTTGGGCACGCGGAACAATGGGACGCCGTCGAAATCGATGGAAGCCTGGAAGCGCAAGACGGTGCCGTCAGTTACAAACTCGGCGGCCGCACCCTGTCGGTGGCCACGATTTCGCGCGATCTTCAGAGCCTGCAGGTAGAGGCTGAAATGGAAGCTTCTCTTCGCGCGGCATCCACCAGGCGCGCCGATGAAGTTGCATAGAAACTAAGGAGCAAACTATGGCGCAATGTGCACATCTCAATCAGATCAGGATCACGAACACGAACACGCACGTTTGCGAGGAGTGCGTCAAAACGGGCGACACCTGGGTTCATTTGCGGCTGTGCCTCGAGTGCGGCAACGTTGGTTGCTGCGATTCGTCCAAGAACAAGCATGCGACCAAGCATTTCCGCCACACGAAGCATCCGCTCATGCGTTCGATTGAGCCGGGAGAAGCATGGGTCTGGTGCTACGTGGACAATTTTTCTCCAGGAGAGTTGGACGGGCATAGGTTGATCGAGGCCGCCAGCTAACGGTCCGCTCGGTTGCGCTCAGATTGGCTCGCTTCCTCTTTAAATTCTTGTGACAGGAGTTCCCGATGTCGATCCGGCCTGTTAAGCGTGTAATCAAATCCAAACCAACTCTCGAAGGTGCGGGTGTTCACCTCAGCCGCGCCTTCGGTTTTGGCAACACCAAGGACTTCGACCCGTTCTTGCTGCTCGACGATTTCCGCAATGACGTGCCCGAAGATTATCTGGCAGGGTTTCCGTGGCATCCGCACCGCGGCATCGAGACCATCACGTATGTGCTCGCCGGAACCGTCGAGCACGGCGACAGCATGGGCAACAACGGTGTGATCGGCGCCGGTGATGTGCAATGGATGACCGCAGGCAGCGGCATCATTCACCAGGAAATGCCGAAGGGCGACCATGCCGGGCGGATGCACGGATTTCAGTTGTGGGGCAATCTTCCGTCGTCGCTCAAAATGACATCTCCGCGCTATCAGGAAGTGAAGTCGCCTGACATTCCCGAGATTATCGATGACGATGGCACGCACGTGAAGGTCGTTTGCGGAAAATTCTGGGGGAAAGGCGGTCCGGTCGATGGCGTCGCCGCAGATCCAATTTATCTCGATGTCTCGGTTTCTCCCGGGAAGAGAAAGACGCTTCCCGTCGAAACCACCCGCCACGCCTTCGCCTACGTGTTTGCCGGCAACGGAAAGTTCTGCAACGCGTCCGGCCCTCTCGCGGTTCCGACCGAGGCCGTCAAGTGGCTCGATACCAACCCTCCCGTTGAGGCCGATAACCGCTCGCTCATCCTTTTCGACCGCGGTGATGAAGTCACCGTGCAGGCCGGAAACGACGGAATCCGCTTTCTGCTGGTTTCCGGGAAGCCGCTCGAAGAACCCGTCGCCTGGTATGGCCCGATCGTGATGAACACGCA
>PLHN01000457.1:8930-12450 GCA_003139975.1 Acidobacteriaceae bacterium | reverse complement strand
CTGTTGGGTGTGGCGCTGGTTTCAAGCGGAACGGCGGCGCTGAATGAAGTGCTCGAGTCGAGCGTGGATGCGCGGATGCGCCGGACGGCGCTGCGCCCGTTGCCTTCTGGACGAATGACCATTGCACACGCGGCCACGGTTGGGTTGGCGCTGACTCTGGGCGGTTCCGCTTATGTGGCGATCTATGCCAACTTACTAACCGGGTTATTGGTATTCTTGACCGCGCTGGTGTATCTGGCGGTTTACACTCCACTGAAGAAAGTTTCTCCGGTGTGCACATTTGTGGGCGCGTTTCCGGGAGCGATGCCGGTGGTGCTGGGTTGGACGGCGGCGCGGGGAAAGCTGGAAGCCGAGACTCTGATCCTTTTTGCCATCATGTTCGTCTGGCAGTTTCCGCATTTTCTTTCGATCGCGTGGCTTTATCGTGAGGACTACGCGCAGGGAGAAATCCGCATGTTGCCGGTAGTGGAGTCGAATGGCAAGTCCACGGTGTGGCGAATCCTGGCGTACTCAGCAGTATTGATTCCAGTAAGTGTGTTGCCCGTTGCCGCAGGAATGGCAGGGCGCGTCTATCTGGTAGGTGCGGTTTTGATGGGTGCGATGTTGTTTCGCGTGGCGATGGGGATGGCTACTGTGCAACTGCCCGCTACAGCGGCGGCCTCGAAACCGCCCGCCCGGCGCCTGCTTCGGGCTACGATTATCTATCTGCCGGCCCTGTTCGCGCTGATGATGGTGAATGCGGGGAGATAGATAACACTTACAGAATCAGGTCCTATCTCTGCGGAATTATTCTTACGATCTGGACCGCTGCGGACTTACTCTAACCCTAACTCAATTTTCTTGGCCGCCGCATCGAGCTTTGCGATGCGGAAGCTCCGGACTTGGCCGGTGCGCAGACCCTCGGGCTTGCTGGAAACCAACTGGGCGCCACTCTTCCAGCGTGCTTGGAGCATGGAGCCAAGGGACGAGAGGTCGCGTTTGCCGGTCGATGAAGCTGATTGAGGGGCCTCCTCGTTCACAGCACTTGTCTCTTGCTTCCCTGCGGATTCCTCCGGAATTCGGCAAGAGGCCTGGACTCCTTCTCCCAGTTCCACGCGTGCTTGCCGGCCCGAAATTTCAATGATGCGCCCGGTGACGAGGTCGCCTTCCTTATGTTCGACGAGATATTCGTCGAGGCCCGTGGGCACGAGCTGTTTCATGCTGAGGCGGATGATGCGCCTTTCGGTATCGAGCGCGATGATCTGAGCCTTCACGACTTGTCCCGCCTTCAAAACTTCCTGAGGGTGATTAATACGCTTCTCGGCGCTGATTTCGCTGACGTGAACCATTCCTTCGATACCTTCGGCGAGTTGCACAAATGCGCCGAACTTGGTCATGTTCGTTATCGGCCCTTGGATCACCGTGCCGGGCGCGAACTTCTCGGTTGCGCCCGACCACGGATCGCCCAGAGCTTGCTTCAGGCCAAGTGACATGCGGCGTTCGCCGAGATTGACGCCAAGGATGACGGCTTCAACTGTTTCGCCGACTTTAACCACGTCGCCAGGACTTTTGACTTTCTTCGCCCACGACATCTCGGAAATATGGATGAGTCCTTCAACCCCGGGCTCGACCTCCACGAACGCTCCGAAATCGGCGATGCGCGAGATCGTGCCGCGTACGCGGTCTCCGGCTTTGTATTTCCCACCGACTGCGTCCCAGGGATGCGGCTGAAGCTGCTTCATGCTGATGGCGATGCGCCGCTTATCGGGATCAATCTTTATGATCTTGGCCTCGATCTGCTGTCCCGGCGAAAGCACGTCGGACGGCTTGTTTACGCGCTGCCAGGAAATTTCACCAACATGGAGGAGCGCGTCCGCTGCGCCGATATCGACGAATGCACCATAGTCGGTGAGACTGCGAACCTCGCCGCGCACCGCGTCACCTTCCTTGAGTTCGGAGAAGCGCTGTTGCTTGGCTGCGGCTTGTTCATCTTCGGCGATGACGCGGCGATCCACGACAACGTCTTCGTCTTCGACATCGAGCTTGGTGATGCGGCAGCGAATCTCCTGCCCGACCAGTTTCTCCATTTCGACGGCATCGCGCGTGCCGGTGCGCGAAGCGGGCATGAAAGCGCGCACGCCGATGTCAACGCTGAGACCGCCTTTGACCGCGCCCGTCACGGTGCCGACGATGGTGGATTTGTCCGCAAAGGCTTTCTCCAGCGACGCCCAGTCGGTTGGCCGTTCGATCTTGCCGCGGGTCAGTTCGTAGTAGCCCTCGGGATCACGGCCCTTGACGGTAACCTGCATCTTGTCGCCGGGCTTTACGTTCATGCCGGCGGGCAAGGCAGTAAGGGGCAAAAGGCCTTCGCTCTTGAAGCCGATATCGAGGATGATCGAGTCGGCAGTAAGTGCGATTACCGTTCCTTCCCGGCGGGGGGCGCCCGATTCGGGCTTGCGGGCGTGGGCTTTTTCGTATTCTGAAAAAATATCCTTGAAAGATTCTGTCGGCTCTTCAGCCGGAGCGGTTTCGGGAGCGTCGGGATTCAGGTTCTCGGGATCGGGCATGGGAACGTTCAAGAGTCTTGCAGCGTAATGCGATCTTTAAGGATAACATCGCGAGGCGCAATTCCGGGGCGCCGGAAACGGCCTTTCAGTCGCTGCAACTTGGCTGCGGGATGTAAACTGATTGTCGCTTCCTTGATCGAACCAATGAAAGCGGCGCTGCTTGTTGGTCCTGGCAAAATTGCAGATCTGCCTCTTCGTGCCGAAGAGGTTGCGCGGCCTGAGCCGAGTGCCGGGCAGGTACTTCTGCGCGTGCTCGCATGCGGCGTTTGCCGGACCGACCTCCACATTGTCGAGGGCGAACTTCCGGGGCTGCGCCCGCGGCTGATTCCAGGGCATCAGATTGTCGGAGAGATTCTGGAGCCAGCGTCGACGGAGTTGCCGGTGGGAACCCGAGTAGGCGTTTCGTGGGTCGGAGGCACGGACGGGACGTGCTGGTATTGCCGCAATCATCTGGAGAACCTCTGCGACTCCCCAACCTTCACCGGCTACAACGTCAACGGAGGTTATGCCGAGTTTGCAGTCGCACGGTCGGACTTTGTTTTTCCTCTGCCGGCGGCGCTGGACGCTGTGCACGCTGCGCCGCTGCTGTGCGCCGGCATCATCGGCTTTCGCAGCCTGCGCGTCGCCGGAGTTCAACCGGGAGAGAAAGTTGGACTCTTCGGTTTTGGCGCATCGGCGCATCTCGCTATCGAAGTGTTGCGCGCCTGGCAGTGCGAGATCTACGTTTCGACGCGCGGGCAATCCCATCGCAAGCTCGCCGAATCTTTGGGAGCGAAATGGGTGGGATTAGAAGTGCAGAAGCCGCCGGTTGAATTGGATCGAGCCATCACGTTCGCGCCCAGCGGGGAAGTGGTGGTTGCGGCGCTCTCCAGTCTGCGCAAGGGCGGAGTGGTGGCAATCAACGCCATCCATCTGGATCGCATGCCTGAGTTCGATTACGACCGGCTGCTGTGGGGTGAGCGGCAGATCCGCAG
>PLHN01000457.1:0-8898 GCA_003139975.1 Acidobacteriaceae bacterium | reverse complement strand
GAACCTACGACCTACGGATTATGAGACCGTCGCTCTAACCACCTGAGCTACACCGCCATAAGGACGTAAATTTATACTAGCATATCGTTTTACGCGGTCGAGACGGGCTCAATATGGCATCGGAACGGGCTCACTCTTTGTCCTTGCAGTGATACTCGAGCAGATTCAAATCGCCTGCCCTGCACAAAATCCCGAGGCCCACGCCCACTGGAAGTTGAAGCCCCCAAGCTGGCCCGTGACGTCGACGACTTCTCCGATGAAGAACAGGCCGGGAACTTTTCGCGCTTCCATGGTGCGGGCATGGAGTTCGTCCGTGTCGATTCCGCCGGCGGTAACCTCCGCTTTCTGGTACCCCTCCGTCCCTTCCGGCCGCACTTCCCACGTGTGCAGTTGACGTTCGGCGGCGGCAAAGGCGCGACTGGAATTGCTTGCTGGCGGGTAAGCTTCAAGCCAACGGTCTGACAGGCGACGAGGTAGTATTTCCCGCAGCAACGATTTCCAGCTCAACTGGTCCTGGGTGCCGCGTTTTCGCAGAAGCGCTTTCAGATCGATTTCGGGCGCAAGATCGATCGAAATAGGGTCGTTCCCATTCCAGTAGGAGGAGATCTGGAGAATTGCCGGTCCACTCAGACCGCGATGCGTGAAGAGCATTCTTTCCCTGAACCGCTCTCGTCCGCCGTTCGTCGAGGCGATCACCTCGGTCGAGACTCCGGCCAAGTCGCACCACCGCTTGCGGTCCGATTCGCTGAAGACGAACGGAACCAGGGCCGCTCGGGTCGGCTGAACCTTCAGTCCAAATTGCCGCGCCACGTTGTAGCCGAACGAAGTAGCGCCGATTTTCGGAATCGATAATCCTCCGGTGGCAACCACCAACTGTGGCGCCGTGAACGTTGCGCCTTCGGCGCGCAATGTGAACTGGCCGTCCTTGTGGATCTCGGCGATCTTTGTATTAAGGCGGATCTCCACCCGAGCGGCGCGGCATTCCTCTTCGAGCATTGCGATGATCTCGGCGGCCGAGCCATCGCAAAACAGCTGGCCTAGTTTCTTTTCGTGGTATGGAATGCGATGTTTTTCGACGAGCCTCAAAAAAGTATCTGGGCCGTAACGGGCGAGGACCGACTTGGCAAAATGCGGATTTCTGGAGATGAAATTGTCCGCGCTGGCATGAAGATTTGTAAAATTACAGCGGCCTCCACCAGAGATCAGAATCTTTTTGCCGATGCGATCCGCGCGTTCGAGTACAAGAACTTGCCGCCCGCGCTTGCCGGCCTCGATGGCACACATTAACCCGGCCGCGCCCGCTCCCAGGATGATGGCGTTGTATCCTTGATCCACGCAAGAACGAGCTTAGCAGGCCGGGACGGCGGATTCTTACAGAAGCTATGACCAGCGCTTGTCTGATCAAGGTTCGCGGAGTGGTACAGGGCGTGGGATTTCGTCCCTTCGTGTACCGCATCGCGACGGAATTGCATTTGTCTGGGTGGGTGCTCAACGGACAAGAGGGAGTTGCAATCCACCTGGAGGGCGATGAAGCGCATGTGCAGAGTTTTCTGGACCGCCTGAAGAGCGAGGCGCCCCCGGCCTCTCGTATCGTTGAAATGGACGTCGCGCCGGCCGCAACCGCCGGATTCCAGAATTTCAGCATCAAAGAGAGCGAACGAAATCAGCGCCCGACGGTCCGGATCTCGCCTGATCTTCCTGTGTGCAACGAGTGTCTGCGCGAAATGGCCGACGCTAGCAATCGTCGCCACCAGTACCCCTACATCAACTGCACGAATTGCGGGCCGCGTTACACGGTGATTCTGGCGCTCCCCTATGACCGCCCGAATACGACCATGAAGGACTGGCCGTTCGACGAATACTGCGACCGGGAGTATCACG
This sequence comes from Acidobacteriaceae bacterium, assembly GCA_003139975.1. GTDB lineage: Bacteria > Acidobacteriota > Terriglobia > Terriglobales > Acidobacteriaceae > Acidiflorens. Next base: position 7,017 of record PLHN01000457.1, on the reverse strand, counting down.
ATCCAGCAAACCGGCGATTTCATGCGCAGCCGGTTGCCTGTCCGCAGTGCGGTCCACACTACTATCTGCGTGTGGGCGAAGAAACGATCAGCGGAGACGACGTTGTGATTCGTCGAACGGTGGAACTGCTCAAGGCAGGAAAGATCGTCGCGGTGAAGGGTTTGGGCGGATACCATCTTGCCTGCGATGCACGCAATGTGGACGCGGTCGCCGCTATGCGCGCGCGCAAATTTCGTAAGGAGAAACCGTTTGCGGTGATGGTTGAAACCGTAGCGGCTGCCGAGGCGCTGGTCGAACTTTCTGCCGACGCGAAAGAGTTGCTCACATCGATCGCCCGGCCCATCGTGCTCGCGCCCGCTAAACGTGAATTGCTTGGCGTCGCCCCCGACAACCGCGAACTGGGCATCATGCTGCCTTACACGCCACTGCAGCATTTGCTGTTTGCCGCGGGTGCCCCCCCGGTTTTGGTGATGACGAGTGCGAACCGATCGAGCGAACCGATTGCTTATGAAGATGATGATGCCTTCGACCGTCTGTCGGGTATTGCAGATGCCTTCCTCGTCGGCGAGCGACCGATTGCGCGGCGTGTGGACGATTCGGTGGCGCGCGCCGGTGCATGGGGCCCGGCCATTCTACGACGGTCGCGCGCGTATGCGCCGGGCGCGGTGACAAGCTTTCCCCTGCCGTCGCGGACAGAGAAATCGATTCTCGCGCTCGGCGCCGATTTGAAGAATACCGTGACTCTGGTGGTCGAGGGTCAGGCTTTTGTCAGCCAGCACATCGGCGATCTCGATCACTACGATGCCTTCCGCGCATTCGAGGAAACAATTCGCGACTTGATGACGATGTATCAGATTCGATGGGAGGACGTTGTTGTTGTCCACGACGCTCATCCCGAGTATCGCTCGACGGCGCACGGCCTGCGGTTGCCATGTGTCGAAAAGCGCGCGGTGCAACATCACCGCGCTCACATCGCGTCCGTGCTGGCCGAACACGGTGCCTGGGCAAGACTCGCACTCGGAATCAGCTTTGACGGCACCGGCTATGGCGACGACGGCAGCATCTGGGGCGGAGAATTCTTTGTGGGAAGCTTGCAAAACGGATTCGAAAGAGTTGCACACTTGCGTCCCGCCGCTCTGCCGGGAGGTGACGCCGCGGCGCAATATCCGGTCCAGGCAGCTGCCGGTTTTCTTGCGCAGGTGGAGGGATTGCCCAGCCTGAGTGACGCGCCATTCTCTTTTCCGTCGCGGTACGCGGCCGCTTTGCAGCTTGTTCATAAGAAGGTGCGGACGTTTCCCACGACCTCGGTCGGACGGCTGTTTGATACGGCGGCTGCTCTGCTCGGCTTCACGCGCCACATCACATTCGAAGGTCAGGCTGCCATGTGGGTCGAGCACATAGCGCGCGGGGCGGGTGAAGTGGACTGCTACCCGTTCCCTTTTCTCAACGGAGAATTGGACTTCCGGCCACTGTTACAAGCGGTCGCCATGGATCGGATTAAGGGACGGAATATTGCGGATATCGCGCGCGCTTTTCAGCGCGGGATTGCGCACGGAGTTGCCGAGGCTACCAAGGCGTTGGCGCGCAGCCACAATGTGGACGTGACGGTTTTCTCGGGCGGCGTTTTCCAGAATGAGTTGCTTCTCGAAGACTTAAAGGCGGAGCTCGGGAACACGGGATTGCAGCTTTGGACAAACCAGGCAGTTCCCGCCAATGACGGCGGCATTAGCTTAGGGCAGGCTGCGCTGGCGTTCTTTGATGACATGAAGAAAAAATACAGGGACGCGGCGTGATCCCGCGCACACAGCCTGCCGAACAACGAGGAATCCAGACGTCATTGTCTTCATTGAATCTCCGGCGTAGTTCTATGCGTGTTGATAGAACGCAAGAAAGTCACGATCTGCCAGCGCTCCTGCTCCGGTAGCTTCGACCAAACCGGCATTCCTTGCCGAACCACGCCATTCGTCAGTATCCAGAAAAGCGTACCAGGGGTGGCTTGCTGCATTTCTGTGCGCAGCAAACTCGGGCCCTGTCTTGTGCCTCCCGCTTTTGGCCCATGACACTCCGCACAGTGCTGCTCAAAGAGCTTGCCTCCCGCCGTCGCCTCGCTTGCATTACCTTCGAACGGATTCGTCCGGGAGCGGGCTTTCTGTGGGACCTCTGCCAGCGCCTCATAAGTTGACGGCTTATGCTTGCGCTGCGCTGACTCATCTTTTTGCGCAAGGGCCAGACAAACAACACAGGCGGCGATAAGAAGCGGTATCAATTTCATGGGCAGCCTCTTCATGCGTGGCCTCCAAATAGTCGTCTTACCAGTTCCCCGAAGCCGGAAAATTCGCGGGAAATTCCCCAGCGCAGCAGCAACCGGTGGCTGTTGTTATTCAACCCAAAGCCGCTGGAGAGGCGGAACGTCCAATCGGACGGCAAGTTCCATGCGACTGCGGGCGCAAGGTAGTGAGATGTGTTGGGCAGGCCGAGGCTATGTGTGTCGCCCAAGCCTCCATACATCTCGATGCCGGCAATGAAATTTTCCCGGCAGAAATTGCAGCGATCGGGCAAAGCCTTGAGCGCAAGCGGATGGCTTGCCCCCACGGCATAGGCAAATTCCCAGGGCTCGCTGGGAGAAAGGTTCTTGGTGAAAATCGGATTCAACGCGACGTTCCAGCCTTTGAAGGTGCTGGAAAGCAGAAGCTTGAGTTCCAGTTCGTGATCGTGTTCCTTACGCAACGCGGAGTTTGGTTCTGCGAAATCGGACTCTGCGTCGTGTCCCTCCACCTCCTTCAGAATTTTGTCGGCTGCGCTGGTTTGCTCGTATTCAACGTAGAGTACCGGGTTGACGAAGTGCTCTCGATCAAGCAACCGAACCCGATTCTCGACGCGGAAGCCCGTAAACGGAGTGCTGTCGGAAAACGTCGTTTGCCCGTCCAGATAGAATTCGGTCGTCCACCAGGCCGTGGTGCCGTATTCGAACTCCGTCCAGAAGGCATGAAAGTCGTTGCCGCCGCGCTGGGTACCAAACGTCGAGAAATATTCCACCTCCAGGCTGCCCGGCTCTTCCAGATAGTGGTCGTAAGTGACGATGTAGGGGCTCTCCTGAGCGGAGGATGAACGGTAAGAGAACAGCAACCAAATAAGAAGTAGGAAACTGCAAAAACGGAATCGGCCAAACAGCCGGGCCCCAGGGATCGATAAGCGGACCGCCATGCTTGTTTTCCTGAAATTGGAGATGAAAATCTTAGTTGCGACTGAGTCGCAATACGCGTTACAATCTCAGCCTATGGTGCTGACGACTGGATTGTCAACGAAACCTGGGAGATTTCGTTGCATGCTTCTTGCGATCAGTTGCGACTTTGACTGGATACCGTGAATGCCGCTTCCCCAAACCCAAATTCCCGGTCGTTTACAAACGCAACTTGCCGGCCGCGGAATCCGCATGACTGCCCAGCGCCGCGCAATTCTCAAGGTCATTGAGACGGCGTCCAAGCATCTGGATGCCAGCCAGATTCTCCGCAAGGCGCGCGCGTTAGACAACTCTGTAGACCGAAGCACGGTTTACCGCACCCTGGACCTGCTCAAGCGGCAGGGTCTCATCGACGAGCTTGACCTGATGCATCTGAAGGGCGAGGGACATTACTACGAGAGAAAGCTGGGCCGCGATCATATTCATATGGCTTGCCTGCGCTGCGGCAAGATCACCGAGTTCGTGAGCGAGACTTTCGAGTCGTTGAAAACCCAACTGGAACGCGACTGCCGTTTTCACATCGTGGTCTCGCGGCTTGAGGTTGGGGGCTACTGCGCGGGCTGCCGCCACTAGCGCCGCGCGGACAAGTTCTGGGCTGAGAGCAGGATCGTGTTTCGAAGGGCTTGGGGTGTTCTGGGTGTATAGTAAGGCAATCGTGGGGTGGTATGCGTTCGCAAGTGCTTGATCCCGATCCTGAGAAAAAGCGGCCTCAGCCGGCCGAAACTGTGACCGACACGCTTCTGTCGCCCATTTTCTTCGAGGCTGTCCCCGACGCCATGGTGGCCGTGAATCAGGCAGGCGAGATCGTTCAAATCAATTCTCAAACCGAACGTTTATTTGGATACACGCAGGATGAATTGCTCGGGCAGCGCATTGAGGTGCTCGTTCCGGTCGGGCAGCGCGAGCTTCACCATCAGCACCGCGAGCGCTTCCACCACAAGCCCGAGATGCGGCGCATGGGAGCGCAACTGGACCTCCGCGGACGGCGCAAGGATGGCTCCGAATTTCCGGTGGAGATCAGTTTGTCCCCGGTACCTACCGATGCCGGAATGGTTGTGCTTAGTGCGATCCGCGACATCACCTATCGCAAGCGCATGGAGGAACAGTTACGCAAGGCCCACGAAGAACTTGCTGCCAGCAAAGACCGGCAACTTCAGGAATCGCAGAGTCGGCTGGCTCTGATCGTGGATTCTTCGCAAGACGCCATCATCGGAAAGAATCTTGACGGCACGATTACTCACTGGAATAAGGGCGCCGAACACATCTATGGATATACGGCAGAAGAGGTGGTCGGCAAACCGATCTCGGTCCTTGCGCCCAAGGATCGTCCGGACGAGATCCCGGGAATTCTCGGGAAGATCCGGCGCGGCGAGGCGGTCGAATACTTCGAAACAGTGCGCGTGAGAAAAGATGGCCAGCGCCTGAACGTCTCGATTTCCGTTTCGCCCATTCGAAATGCCAACGGCCAAGTCATCGGAGCCTCTGCCATTGCCCGCGACGTTACCAGTCAGAAGCGCTCGGAAGAATTGCTGCGGCAAGCACAGAAAATGGAGGCAGTGGGCCGGTTGGCCGGTGGTGTCGCCCACGACTTCAACAACGTCCTNNATCAGCGAAGCCGCCAAGCGCGGAGCATCGCTTACCCGCCAACTACTCATCTTCAGTCGCCGGCAAGTCGTCCTCCAGCCTCGCATACTCGATCTGAACGACTCTCTCAAGGAAGTCGTCAAGCTTCTGCGCCCGCTTATGGGAGACGACGTGCAGGTTATCGTTCGCCACGGCGCGGAGACCGCAGTCGTCGAATCGGACCCGGTTCAGCTTGATCAGATTGTGCTGAACATCGCTGTGAATGCCCGCGATGCCATGCCNNACGTTCTGCTGGCCATTAGCGATACCGGAACCGGCATGGATGCCACGACTCTCTCGCAAATCTTTGACCCCTTTTTTACTACCAAGGAAACCGGCAAAGGAACGGGATTGGGCTTGGCGACTGTGTATGGAATCGTGAAGCAAAGTGGCGGACATGTTTGGGTCTACAGCGAAGTTGGGCGCGGCACGACGTTCAAGATCTATTTGCCGGCCGCCGATCACAAACTGATGACGGCGCCCGCCGTAGCCGAAACGCTGCCTCCGAAGGCGCACGGGAAAACTGTTCTCCTGGTCGAAGATGACCCGCTTATGCGCACCTTGACCCGGCAAATGCTAGAGGAACACGGCTACGGGGTGGTTGAGGCGGAAGATGGAAAGTCCGCTCTGGGCAAATTGAGCTCCCCAGGTGTGTCGATTGACGTGGCGTTGACCGACGTGGTGATGCGAGGGATGAGTGGGCCAGAGTTAGCCTTGGAACTTATGCAGCGCTATCCGGCCATCAGGGTCGTCTATATGTCGGGGTACACCGGTGAACTCATCGTGCAGAACGGCGACAGCATGCACGGGATGGCCCTGTTGGACAAGCCATTCACGCGGGCTATGTTGCTGAAGACTCTCTACGAAGCCCTTCGGTAAGAAAACGATCTTGGCGCGCTTGCATTCATTGACTCGCCACGCACTGCCCACGTAAGATTCGCGCCAGCGACTCGGCCCGACGATTTTTTCCGTCACATACTTGGACATGCCAATCGATCCGCTCGAAACTTTTGGGAAGGCCGCGAAATACTTTCTGATTGGTCTGACAATTCTCTATGCCGTGGACTGGAGTGTGTTCGAAGCGCGGCGAGCGCGGGGAACGGCGATGGGAAGCGTTCCCGTGGAGCAGTATCTGCAAACCCCGCTCAAGGGCAACAAGGCGGAATACGACTACATGGGAACAACGGATCAAAGTTGCTCGCGGACTTTGTTTCCGCAGTACGCATCTTCACAATGGAATGCGCCTTGCTGGTGGCTTGCGCGGCACAAGGCACAGTGGCAGTAGTCAACCCTCAAGGACACTTTCCCACAGCCGGTTGAGGCTGTCCCGCACGGGCCCCTACTGCTGAATCGTCCGTTGATCTTGCGCAGGCTTTTGCGTCACCTGTTGAGCGGTCGGCAACTGCGAAACATCCCATCCGCCGCCCAACGCTTCCACCAGCAGGACGGCACTGGTCATTTGCTGCACATGCAGGTTGAGGAGCGTTTGTTGTGAAGCCAGCAGCGTCGTCTGCGTAGTTAGTAAGTTAAGATAAGGGTCGATGCCGGTTTCATAGCGGCCTTTTTCCAGGTCGAAGGCCTTTTGCGCCGCATCGACTGCCGCGCCCTGCTGCTCAATTTCCTGCCATAGCAGGCGGGTCGCCGCCAGGTCATCTTCTACCTGTTGAAATGCGGTCAACACGGTTTGCCGGTAGCTGGCGACATCGGCGTTGTAGATCGCTATGTATTGGTCGATCGTGGCGCGGCGCAGGCCGGCATCNNCCCGCCGCTGGCGCTCAAAGTCAGCGAAGGAAAGTACGCCGCATAGCCAATTCCGATGGTGGCATTGGCCTCTGCCATTTGGCGTTCCGCGGCTGCAATGTCCGGACGGCGCTCCAGGAGCTGTGACGGCGTCCCGGTCGGAAGAGCGGGCGGCTGGGCGGTAAGCGGCCGGACCGGCATCGAGAAGTCGGTCGCCGTCTTCCCAAGGAGGGTGGCAATGGCGTGTTCGTACTGCGCGCGCGCGATCGCAACATTGGTCGCCGAGGCGCGGGCGCTTTCCAGCGTCTGGCGAGCCTGTTGCACCGAAACTTCATCGCCGGTTCCAACGTCGTACTGCGCCTGCACCAATTGCAGCACTTCTTCATCCGCTTTCACGGTGTCGTTCAGAATCC
>PLHN01000181.1 GCA_003139975.1 Acidobacteriaceae bacterium | reverse complement strand
TGATGATTGCGAATCTGGTGAGCTTGTTCATTGCGTCACGATTGCAGCACGAACCCATCTACGAGGCCCTAGCTGTGCAGGATGGCATCCACTTGCCATCCGCGGAGTCGCGCCGTCGATATGGGCTACGTCAGGTAAGAAAAATAATGCAGACTGCGAGCCAGTTGCTGCCGGCCGAGATCACGGTTCGGGAAGCGCTGGAACGAGCGCGATCGAGTGCGTTCCGAACATGGCTGGTGACGGACCGGCGAGGTGTCATCGGCGTGCTCAGTTTTGCGCAACTGGAGCTAGAGTTGGCCGAAGGCGCGGATAAGAAAGTCGGTGATCTCGTGGATGCACTGGCTTTTCCGCACGTTCACTCCGACCAGGGGCTTGATTTGGCGCTCGAACGCATGGGCACTAACCAGATCGAAATCCTGCCCGTAGTAAGCCGTGCGGATATACACAAACTGGAAGGCGTGGTGACGCTGGCGGATGTTTTGAACGCATACGGCGTCAGCGCCCGGGATCGGGCTTGAGCTTACCAGCCTTCAAAGCCGAAGGCACCACGGAACGGACTGAGATCGGAAACGCCAAAACGCAGTTGGCAGCCAAGCCTCACCATCGCAGCCCAACTGTAAACGGCCAGACAATGGTCACCACATCACTCTGATAGGCCTTGTGGTAGCGATATTCGGCGTACACCTTCGCATTGTGCCAGCGGTGCAACGGGTAGGTAATTCCGCCGCCATAGTTGTACCCACCGGCGATTTTGGAAAACGAACCGAGGTGTTGGGCAACTCCCCTTTCCGTGTATCCGTTCACGCAGTCAATATCCCACCACGTCCACGACGGCTGGCACAGCGCAGGATTTGGCGCTCCGACCAGTCCGGTGGTGCTCGAAACCCTCCGGTCATAGAAGCCCACCCCGAAAATTCCATATGGGCTTAATCCGCCAAAGCGATATGGGGCGCGGACAATACCGTTCAGCGAAAATGAATGCAACGATCCGTTGGTGCTCTGTAAATTCTGCCCCAGGCTCACGCTCGGCCGGATGCCCAGATCGTAGTACATGTACTCGCCGCTAAATCCGAACATGCGGTTGAGGTTCATGCCCGCTCCGCCCACGGCAAAAAACGAGTTCCCGACAAAACTGCCCACGTCGCCCCGCCCCACCCCATATCCGCCGCCCACATTAAAGTTGAAGCGCGAGAAGTTCGATTTTCCCTCGAGCTGCGCCCAAGCCGACGTAACAAAAACGCCCAAAAACATTAGCAAGAACAACACACGATTCCGCAATCTTTGATCTCCCATTTCTTAAGGTCTGTTTCCCGCGAAAGCCGATTCCCGGTTAGATGCGTACAGTCGTCAATCCAAGGCCCTCTTTTCCAACCTGCAATTGTACGCATTCGGACGGCTCTCATAACACTTGAGAGCAAGGGCGGCAGGAGCGCCATGCTCGCAGCAGCCCAAAGCTTTATTCATGAGACCCTGTTTAGTGCGGCGCGCCCCGCTGTGGCGGCGCATGTTGCATTTTCGCCGAGACCACCGGCCAGTACTCTCGGAACATGTTCCCTGCTGCCCGCGATGCCAGATCCAAACCATAGCGGAACAAGGTATCGCCGGCCGTCCGGTTGCGATCCGGCCAATATACATTCGCCAGCCCTTCCCCAAACAGCGGCCCCAGCAATCCCGGCATGTTTGCTACATCCTCGCCGGCATCGTTTCGCGTCACAAACAACCGGCGCAGAGAGTACTTCGCGCTGTGCTTCAGAGTTGGATTGTATTCCGGAAAAAAGCGCGGGTCTTCGTGCAGCGCCGACGCAATCACGAACGTCCCGAAAAATTCGCCCGATGTCTCCCTCGCCAACGACGAACTCAATCGTTTTTCATAGGCCACGCCCCCGACACCGTATCCCGTCGGCGAGTCGCCAGCTTGTCCGATCAGCGACCCGAGAATCGACCCAACTATCGTGTGCACCGATATGCTGTTGTCGACAAACAGCTGGAACTTCTGCCCCGTCGATAGCGCCACCGTACTCGAAGCAATGTCGGGAAAGACAATCGACTTCCTCTCCAGCAGGTTAAACAGTTCGACCGGCTTCATGGCCGCATTCTCGGCCTGTGTGACTATGGATGGACCGGTCTGCTCCTCTGACTTGCTCTGATCTGGCTTTGCCGGCTCCGCTGGCTTGGTTTGTTCCGCCGGTTTGGAAGGTTCCTGGGCAAGTGTCAGTGTCGAGCTAAACATGCTCAACGTGATCAGGATGATTGCGGCGCTTCGGCCAAGTATCGCGTCGCTGCATGAGCCCAGAAGTGGTTCCAGCCGAACCGTCCCTTCCGATGCGTCGACACCCTCCCCAGCAATGCCGCTGTTATAATCCCGCATCGCTAGAGATTACCCAATCGCAGCCATGGCGGCAAACGGAGGTTTAGGCCGACGACAAACGAGCGCATTCACAATCCCGGGGGCAATCTACTTTTCCTGTATCGACTCCAAATACTTCAATAGGGTCCCAATTTTCACCCGCGCGCTGTCTTTATGTCCGTGCGCCATCGAACGAAACACCGGCCCCCAGATCGGCATCTCCGCCGTGCCGTGCGAGGGCTTGGCAAATTCTCCATCGATTGCTGCCTCCACGTGCATTTCCGGGAAGACACCCTTATTCTTCTTCGCCAGTTGCGTCAGGTCCGGCGGCCAAATCTTCAGTTGCGGCGAGAACGGTCCCCCGCCTTTTCCGTCGCTGCCGTGGCACAAGGCGCAATAGGAGGTATAGAGTTGCTTGCCCGAAATCGGCTCATTCGCGGCCGTCTCAGTGTTTGTTTCGTTCTGCGCAACAGCGAATGCCCACATGAACAGGATCGCCACTCCCCAAATCAGTTTGCGATGCATTGCCGTCTCCTTCCTGCTCGAAAGCAGTCTCTCGCGGATCGGCATACTCAGTCTGCCTTTCCCGCCAACACCGCTCTCAAGCAAGATCCGTCTTCTGGCTCAGCAAGTACCCCAGCAGTTCTCTCACTGTCAGTCCCGAGTCAAGAAGCAGGACCATCTGGTCCGTACTGACGCCGATTTGCTCGCCGAGCATAACCATCTTGGCGACAGCCCGTTTCAGCACTTCTTGTTGATCGTGCGCCAGCGGACCCGCCCAATCTGTGCGTGCCTCCAGAACAAATCTCATGTCTGTCACGGGAACTCCAAAGCGCCGCCTCATGTACTGCCTTCAGCCTTCCTACGGGCTCCGCCACCGGAAACCGGTCGGAACCCCACCCGCTGCAAATTATCATCCGTCGGCCAACTCACTCTGGCTGTGATGAAGCTTACGGCTAATTGTGATGGCGACGATTTAAGGGATATTGTGGAGCCTGGTCTTGTTTTTGGCCGCTCGATTCCGATATGCCCGTGCGCTGCCGACATGAGATGCTCGAGAATGTGTAGAACCAGTTAGGCTTATTGCAACACCACAAGAACGCACCGATACCATGACCATCCGAGAAAACGTTGCCCTCGCGCCTTTGACTACGTTGCAGGTCGGCGGCCCGGCGCGTTACTTCGCCGAGGCCCACCATGAAGAGGAAGTGCGCGAGGCCGTCGACTTTGCCAAAACACGCAACCTGCCTCTGTTCGTTCTCGGCGGCGGCAGCAATCTTGTCGTTTCCGATTCCGGATGGCCGGGCCTTGTCCTGCGCATCGCGATCGGGGGCCTCATCAGTGAAAGCTCCGGCAACGCCGTGCTCTTTACCGTAGGCGCTGGATACGATTGGGATGGTTTTGTCACCCAAGCTGTGGCGCAAACTTGTGCCGGAGTCGAATGCCTGAGCGGAATTCCTGGCAGCGTCGGCGGCACGCCCGTGCAAAACGTCGGCGCGTACGGGCAGGAAGTCGCCGAGACGATTGAGTCAGTCCGTGCGCTCGACACAAGAACAAATGAGGGGCGCATCGTTACCCTCCCGCGCCCAGCCTGTGGTTTTCGCTATCGCTCCAGCATCTTTAATAATGAGGAGCGCGGCCGCTACATTATTCTGCGCGTCAATTATCGCCTCCGCCGGTCAGATACGCCTACTCTGAGGTACGCGGATTTACAGAAGCACTTCTCCGACTTGAGAACGCCGCTGTCTTTATCCGCCGTACGCGAGGCCGTACTCCAAATTCGCAGAGCCAAAGGCATGCTGCTCGTCCCGGGAGACAGCGATTCCCGGAGCGCTGGTTCCTTCTTCAAGAACCCCGTCCTTACCGCAGCGCAGTTCCAGGACCTTGCCACCCGCGCAACCTCAAAAGGTCTGGAAATCCCGAGCTATCCAACTCTCGATACCCAGCACAAGGTTTCCGCAGCCTGGCTGGTCGAGCACTCCGGATTCGCGAAAGGATTCCGGCTCGGTGCGGCGGGCATCTCGACGAAACACGCTCTTGCCCTGATCAACCCAGGAAGCGCGCTCGCCCGCGATATCGTGCAGTTGAAAGACGCAATCCAGCAGCGGGTTCAGAGCGAATGGGGAGTTGTGCTCGACGCCGAACCCGTCTTTGTAGGTTTCTGAACTACCGGATCTACCCTTTTTCCGCAGCCTGCCTGGGAGTGCAATCGCACGAAGAGTGGGTGTGAATTTAAAGGGCGGCACATCCCGAAGCAGTCGCCTCTCCATGCCGGCCCAAGAGGTGCTTCCGCTACCCAAGATCCGCCCTGTCCAACTATCGGCAATCCAGTCAGCAACCATTAGCTCCTTTTCGAGTAATTTTCCCGAACGAAATCAATCTGACAGCGTTCTTTAGGGGTAGAACTTCAAGGGCGTAACCAGGCGGACGCTTTGACAGCAGACTTCGTGATGGCAGAACAAGCTATAGAAACGGGACAACCGGAAGAGACGTTACTGGAGTTCGTGGTCCGCAAACACGCCCGATTGGTTTATCGCATCGCCTACTCTGTGCTGCACAATCCGGCAGAGGCCGAGGAGGCGGTCCAGGACACATTCCTGCGCGTACTCCGTTACGGCGGCAAAGCATCGGGTGTTCAGGACCAGAAGGCATGGCTGGCGCGAATCGCATGGCGCGTGGCCGTCGATCGGCGAGCGAAGCTGGCGCAGTCGGCTGCGCGGAGCGATCGGGCAATCGACAGCTTGCTTTCGACAGCGGAAGGCGCGGATCGAGTCCTGTTGGAAAAGGAACGGCGTGAGGTTCTTGACCGCCTCGTTGCGGCGTTGCCTGACAACCTGCGAGATCCGCTGGTTCTGGCAACGGTCGAGGAATTGTCGCCGCGCGAGGTTGGGGAAATGCTCGGCATCAGCGAGGCTGCTGTGCGTTCGCGAGCCTTTCGCGCCCGTCAGATTCTGCGAGAGCGAATGAAGACCTGGATTGGAGATCGGCAATGAACATCGATGACAAAGACCGCGAACACGAGATGGATCGGTGGCTCGATGACGCTCTTGCGCAGAATGGGAAGGCCGAGCCGCGTCCCGGACTGGAGGGACGAGTGCTGGCTCGCCTTGCCGAAGCTCGCCGCGAATCGAGTCGAATGCGACGCTGGTGGAGTGCTCTGGCCTTCACTGCAGCAGCGATCCTGGCTCTGGTGATGGTGTGGCGACAGCGCACGGAACCGTCGCGCACGAAGCCGATTGCAAACGTCGCAACCACGCAGCGAGCGGACGAACATGCTGCAGGCAACACGCGACTGCCTGATAAGAATGCGAACGCGGCTCGCGAGAATCATCCGCTCGCCATCGCGCGGAACAGCTCGAATCTTCGTGCTCTCGCGGTTGCGGCAATGCAGAATGCGCCGAAGCTCGAACAGTTCCCTGCTCCGCAGCCGCTCAGCGAACAGGAGCAACTGCTCGCTCGCTATGTGCAGGAGTTTCCGCAGAAAGCGGCGCTCATGGCACGCGCGCAGACCGAACTTCGCAAACAAGACGAACTTGAAATGGCTGCACCTTGGCCAAACGCGAGTTCAACCGGTTTGGAACAACAGGAATAAAGGAGAATTCAAAGGAGAATTCAAATGTCGAAAAAGCAAATCGTTTGGCTGACAGCGGTAGCGATCATTTTCATGTGGGGCGCCCCGTTCTGGGGCGTGCGTGCCCTGGCGCAAGATGCTTCGGTAAAAACAACTTCGGATGAATCGAGCAAACCCATCTCGGCCTTCCGCCTCGACTTCACGCTCACGGAATCCGAGGATGGGCGGAAGATCAACTCGCGCCATTACTCGATGAACCTGGTGCCAGGCTATACGCCAGCGAACGAAATCAAAATCGGCAGCCGCGTTCCCGTCGAAGGCAAGCAGGGCGAGATGCAGTACATCGATGTAGGTACCAGCATCTGGTCCCGCATGACCGAGCGAGGTGACGGCGTTCAACTGGAGGTCAGAGCCGAAATCTCGAACTTTGCGAACCCGGAGCAGGAAACCCGAAGTTCGATGCCGCTCTTGCGCCAGCTTCGCATCAATGCCAGCACAGTAGCCGTGCCCGGAAAGCCTACCGTGGTTGGCATCGTCGACGATCCCAATTCCAAACGCCAGTTCGAACTGGAAGTGACGGTGACGAAGATTCGATAGTCGGCGCTTGGCCTTTGGCTCTCAGCTTCCGGCCCCTGATATCTGGGGGCCGGGGCCGCTTGCTGAGGTACCCCTCCCCCCCTCCCCTGCGCCAGTCTATTGGAATCATGGACTTGGAGAGAAATTCCTGCCAAAATCTTGATTCGAGGATACTTAAATGTAAAGTATTCAAAGTATTAGGAGTTATCATACTGCTTCGGCGGCTCGGCGGGTTCAAACACAATCCCCCTTTAACTCTGTCTATTGGAATCAATACCTTAGCGCAACCATTTCCCTCAAAGTATTGAACTGACAGTAGTTAATGGCAAAGTATTCAAAACGCTGGAGTTACTGCCAACACTCCCCGCAAAGTCTTGTTGTCAAATAACTTAGTCCTGAAGTCCGTAAACAGAAGCGGATCTCAGGCTGCGCGATACCGCGCCGGCCTAATTTCGAATGTATGGATTCAAAACTACCCGCTGGTATTATTTCTCATATTAAGGCTCATTTTCTGTGACCGCGCGCACACCATTTTTGTGATGAATCCGGGCCTAGAGAACACGGGAACCAAGAACGGACGGGGCGCGTACCCATCAGCCAGTGCAGGGGGTAGGTCAGTGAGCTTAAGGAATCCGGCAAATCGGAATGAGGGGTTGACATTGCGGCAGGCGGCGCTGATCGCGGGTTTCGGATACCTGCTCAGTCCTGTCTCGTACGCAGAGTTTTCGATCATGCCCAAGCTAGTTATTCCGAGCAACATCGAGCAAACCGCTCAGAACATTGTCGCGCATCAGGGGATGTTCGTTGGGGCAATCTTCTGCTACCTGATCACTTTCCTCGAGGACGTGGTGATTGCCTGGGCGCTCTATTACCTGCTTGCGCCGGTCAATCGATCCTTGTCATTGCTTACGGCGTGGTTCCGGTTGGTGTATACGGCGGTCGCTCTCTATGGCTGGCTCAACCTGGTAACCGCTTTTCGGCTCCTGACCACATCGGATTACATGACGCTGTTTGGGTCCACCCAACTGCATGCTCAACTTAAGCTTGTGCTCAATTCGTTTCGATACGATTGGTCCATGAGCCTGGTGATTTTCGGAATTCATCTCATTCTGCTGGGCTATCTGATTTACCGGTCTGGATATATCCCCAGGGTCATGGGGATTCTGCTGGTAATCGACGGATTGGGGTGGGAGATCGATAGCTTGCATCCATACTTTTATCCAAACGCCCATCTTGGATTCATCTTTATCACTTTCCTCGGGGAGTTAGTCTTCATGCTTTGGCTGCTGATCAGGGGCTGGAGGATCCGGGAGCAGCCAGCGCATTCTTGAGTCACGGGCGACCTGAGACTGTTGAGGCATCTTTCCGCGCCAACTCCCATCGCCAGACCGGACCCTCAGTTCTCGGACAGAGAAAATTGAACCGATCGGCGGTTGGGTAAGAGATGAAGCGGCCGAGGCCGCAGTTCCCCAGGTGCACGCTCTTGGGCAGAAAATCGCCGGTGCGCGTGTCGAACGCGGCGAGCAGAAACGAATCAGCGTCTGCCGACTTGGGGGTGTCGATCAGGACTCGGAGGACCAACCCGTCGCCGGAAACCGCCATGGCGGAAAATGACGGGAGCACATTGGCCACTTCGCGGTCCTCAACGGAGCCCCGCTGGAGGACCGCGCCCTGGGCGGTGTCGATGACGGCGAGTTCGCTCGAATCACCTTCTATGATGGACGCGACGTAGAGGCGGCTCCCATCCGGCGAGAGCGCAAAATCAGCATTGTCGCCGGTACGAATGCTGCCCATGACTTTGGCGGTTTGAGGATCGAGTAACCAGATGCGCCCTCCCGGGCCGACGGCCTCGGGTTTGGGATCGAGAACATACAGCCAGCCGGACTGGGGCTTGGCCCAATTCTCTAATTTAATGTTCGAGTCTGCTGACGCATCGGTTTGCGTTGGCGCGCTAGTCGGGCCGGTCTGTACGGCGAGGTTGGGGTGAGCCGCGAAACAGAGCGCGAAAGAGACGGAAAGCAGACAAAACAGGGACAGGAGATTCGCTTTCATACTGCCCTCAGGAACTCCCGAACTTAGACGCCTAATTTGCGGATTATAACGCCTCTCTTGCACTCGGCCAAGTTCCAAGGCGCAAGTCATCCGAGAGCCAGGCGCGCGGCTCTTTTGAAGATGTCTGTGAACATCTGCCGGGTCAACTTGCCGGTTTGCGTGTTCTGATTGGACGGATGGTAGGACGCGAGGAGGATGTGGCCGTCGGGCATGGCGTATTCAGCACCGTGGCGGAATTCATACTCCCGCTTGCCGGCGATCAGCTTTCTTCGCATCAGGTAGTTGAGATAGGCATCGAATCCGATTCTCCCCAAAGCAACGATGACGCGCAAATCCTTCAGTCCTTCGAGCTCGCGCTCCAGAAAGGGAGCGCAGTTGGCCAGTTCCTC
>PLHN01000534.1 GCA_003139975.1 Acidobacteriaceae bacterium | reverse complement strand
TTGTACATATTGAAGTAATCGGCCACCGAGAGCTTTCCCCCTTTGGTGGAGAGCCTGACGATCGCGTTCCCATAATCGCCGTTCTCCGGGAAGCCGTTGGCATCCAGCGTGGTATCGAACGTGCCGTTGGCGTCGAGAAAAAAGATGTTGCCGGCTCCATCGGCGGCTGGTCCAGCGCCCGCCGCCCAGATTGCGCCCTCATTGCCGTTAGGAGTCACGTTCAAAACCGATTGCTGCGCCAGCGTCGTCTGGTTGTAGCCCATGATCCAGCCCGTATAAGGACGGTTATCGCAATGCGACGCCCACGATGTGTACACAATATGATTCAACAGCAGCAGTCCCGCCCGCTCCTTATATTGCGCGGGGTCGAAAATCACATACCCGCCCTGGCTGTTGTCTCCGGTTCCCGGATATTGCGCGGCAATCTCCATCGGTCCTCCGAATTGTTCCGCTCCGCTGGTGACATCGAGCGCATGTAGCCGCTGATGATAATCACCCGCTGAATCCTTGCTCATCGCGACCAGGTAAATGGTGCCATGCGGGCCCGCCGTCAAATCGATCACCGGGGTCGAAGTGACTCCGATTTCCGGCGTAACCTGGCTACAGCCCCGATTGTCGGAGGGTTTCTCCGCCGACTTCAGCGTCGTGACCTTCCAGAGGCTCGCGCCGTTATCGGCGTCAAATGCGTAGACCGTGCCGTGTTCACTCGCTACAAACACGACATTGTGGGGATTGCCTCCCACCGTCAAATTGGGTGCATATAAAGGTTGCGCATCGGCCAGGCCGTCGGTGGCCAGAACAAATAACTTCCCAAAAGTCGTTGAGTTCACATTCTTGAGCGTGAGCGTGGTCTCCGCTGGATTGCGGCCTGTTCTCATATTGTCGTTGTGCCAGGTCAGCACGCCCGGAAACTTCGGTGCAGCACGGGCGACGGTTTCCCGCCGCGCCTCGAGAACAAAAAAGCAACTGACCAGCAGAATTGGAAGGGCAAACGGGAAGACTCGTCGGACAGAAGTTCGTTTCATATGGCACCTCAAGAGCTGGGAGCCACGGGGAAGCATGGCTCCGCAACTGGGTTGTGAAACGAAGCTGCGCGCAACCATGTTAGATGACTCAGCGCGCACCGCGTTGCCGGCTGCCCTAATGATTAATACTCAGCTTCGTTGTAATGTTTGGTTGGCAAAAGGGCAGGCCCCGTGAAACCAACACGAGCGCTTGCGCACGCCTCCGCTCGGGCATACCATTTCTGTTCGGAGGTCCCCATGCCTCACATTCCCGATTCCTCTCGTCGTAACTTCCTGAAAACTTCCAGCGTGCTCGGTGTTGCCGCGATGGCGGGCAAGGTGGCCGAGGGTGCCAGCGTGCTGCCGCCGCTGCCCTCGAATCCGGCCACGGAAAAGGCCATGCCCACGCGCAATCTGGGGCGCACCGGGTATCGCGTCGGCATATTCAGCCTGGGCGGACAAGCCTCCATCGAGCAACCCAACAACGAAGCCGTTGCGGTGCCCATCGTTGAACGGGCGCTTGACCTGGGAGTGAATTACATCGATACCGCGGCCATGTATGGCGGCGAAGAGCGCTGGAGCCAGCGCTATATCGGGCAGGTCATGAAGCGCCGGCGCGATCAAGCCTATCTGGCCTCGAAGACGCACGACCGCACGCGTGACGGCTCGCTCAAGCTGCTCGAACAGTCGCTCAAGCTGCTCAACACCGACCACCTCGACGCCTGGCAGCTTCATCACATCGATGGGCAGGAAGACGTGGACCGCATCTTCGGCAAAGGCGGCGCCATCGAGGCGTTCCAGCAGGCTAAGGAACAAAAGATGGTGCGCTTCCTCGGCGTTACCGGACATCGTGACCCGGATCCGCTGATCCAGTGCATCGAGCGTTTTCCCTTCGACCAGATCCTGTTGGCGCTGAACGCGGCCGACAAGCATCACCTCAGCTTCCAGGAAAAGCTGCTGCCTCTGGCGGTCGAAAAGCAGATGGGAATCATCGGCATGAAGATTCCGGCCCGCGGACGCATCCTTGCGAAGTGGAAGCCGGACGAGCATTCGCACAGCGGCTTTGAAGGCACCGCTCCTGGCCCCGGAACGCTGGCGATGAAAGAGGCGATGTACTACGTTCTTTCGCAGCCCGTCAGCACGGTGATTATCGGGAGCGACACAGTTGCGCAGCTGGAAGAAAACGTGCAGTTCGCGCGCGACTTCACGCCTCTGAGCGAGCGCCAACTTGCCGCCCTGAGTGACAAGGCGCAGCCCGTGGCGCGCCAGGCGCTATTCTTCAGGCGCTGGGCGTAAGCCGGCGGCAGAATGATCGTGTGGCGCGGACACCCTTGTCCGCGCTGACTATCGCGCCGTTTCGCAGCGGCGTTCGCGCGAATCTAGCGCGGCCAGAGCCAGCCGAAAACGCCTGCCGTCAGCAGCCCATACACGAGTCCGTCGATCACTTCCTTAATCACCGACGACCACATCTGGCCTTTCCAGATGCCGTCGCTCAAATGCCCGAGGCCGTAAGCCATAAAAGCCGCTGCTCCCGCCACGCGAAAGACCACGAGGTAATTCGCTCCCGCGGCAACCGTGTGCGCGGTGAGATAGGCGGTGAAGAAGCCGACGACCAGGCAGAACACTATCCACTGCCCAAGGAACTTGGGCATGGCAGGCGGGCCGCTGGGCATGATGTTCAGAAATCCGACCGGGCCCTCTTTGTACTTTTCTATGAGGGCGGGCGATTTCATATCCTTGTGCGTGCAGAAGGGGAAGATGTACAAGCCGCGCTTCAAGTTGGCGGCGCGAAGCGTCGCACGAATCTTGTCCTCGTCGGGAAGTCCGTTGTAGTCGCTGCGGTGGTAGGGCAACACCATGTGCATGATGGAACTGGCCACGAAAACGATGACCGCCGACAAGACGATCGGCAGCCAGAGCGCGGCAAGAGGGACCATGGAAAAGTCTCCTTAGTGATTTGAACAGCGAATCCCCACGATTCGCAGGTGAGCCTACGCCGGGAAATGGGCTGCGTCAAGAAGGAATAACAGAGGCAAAAAACCCGGCGCCCCTCCCCCGAAGCGCGCCGGGTTCTTCTGTGTGGGTACGAGTTGCGCTTTCCCAACGGTCGAAACTGGAATTTCCCTGTTGCAACTTCGAGCTTTCGATTGCAACCCAGCCTCGGAACGAAAGTCTGTGCTTAGCGCGGAAAGTTGTCGGTGACATTTGATACGGTGTCGCGTGACATCGTTTCCACGGCGAACTTATCTGAAAAATGAGATCAGCCGCTCCATGTGGACCTGCTCTTTGGCCACGGCCTCGCCTACGAGTTGCATGTTAGGGATCTGGTCGACGGCATCCAACTCGCGCACCTTTGTGGGATCTACGTTGTCCAGGCAAATGTCGGTCTCCTTGGTGAGGTCGTCCAGTCGCTGCCGGGTAAGTTCAACGGTGACTCTCTGGTAAGTCAGAAGTTTCCTGGTTCCCAGGCCCGCGCTGGTGTGCGTGAGGGCGGATTCACTTGGCGTGCCGGAAGGCGCCGTGGAGATCGCGGCACCCGCACTTGCCCCCGACGCGTGCACGGGGCGTTCGCCGATCAGGCTCATCAGCACGTTTTGCTCCAGGTTCGCTTCGTTCATCAATTCCTTAAGCACATATCCAGCCCAACTCAGCAGGGTATAGTCCTTGGCTTCCCCGGCTTTGATGGTAACGGGAGCGTAGCCTGTACCGAGCGACATGAGAAGCAAGTTGCTCACCCCCATCGGCCACCCGATTCCGTATTCCGGAGCCGTGGCTTCCAAAAACACCTGAAAGGAAGGGTTGTTGTAACTGCTAACTCCGCCGTCGATAAACTCATAAGTCTGCGGCGTGCCATTGTGGTCGGGAACGGCAAAGGCGTGCGGCGGAAAGTAAGTTGGTGCGGCGGAGCTGGCGCGCACAATATGCCAGAGAGGAAGCGTCTTATTATGCTCAATGAAGCGGTTCCCAGGATTGTTTGTGAAAAACCAGTCATTGCCCTGGGTGGCATTCTTGGCAACCAGGAGAATCATGGTCTGCAGGCGAGAGTCACCTAAAGTAGTTGCTTCGCCAAACTTATCTTTCAAACACTGTTCGATCGGCGCGCTGGGATATTTGTGCCAGGGACGCTCGAGCAAGCAATCTTTCCTGAAGATTTCTGGCCCCAGGTTCAGATAGAAATCGCGCATCTCCTGCGCCCTGAATCCGAGCGCGAGGCCCGCGGCAAGAATCGCGCCGGTGCTGGTGCCGCCAATCAGGTCAAAGCGGTTGCACAGGGGCTGCGGACCGCCGGTGAGCGCATCGAGTTGCTGCTCGATTT
Source organism: Acidobacteriaceae bacterium (assembly GCA_003139975.1). GTDB lineage: Bacteria > Acidobacteriota > Terriglobia > Terriglobales > Acidobacteriaceae > Acidiflorens. The sequence goes on along the minus strand of PLHN01000534.1, from coordinate 3,163 downwards.
CGATCAGGGCCTGCGCGGGAATGATCCCGCACAAACCTCCGCCATCAATCGAGAGGAGACGGCGCGGGCGATTTGAGGGAACGACATTGCTGCTCATAAGTTGCTCCTGAGAGCGCAATCATACGCTGCCTTGAAGAGTGGCTCCACTGGCCGCCGAACGCTACAGGCCATCATCCGATCCGGCCGATCATCCGATACAATCGGGCATGGAAACATTCAGCACAAAGCTTGCGAATATCGTCTTGCCGGAAGCCAGCGGCGGCGATGTCCGCCTCGGCTCGCTGTGGGAGACGAATCCCGCCGTGATTGTTTTCTTGCGGCATTATGGTTGAATCTTCTGCCGCGAGCATGCCGCGCAGTTACGCGAGCACGAAAGCGAATTCAAGCAGGCCGGGGCCACGCTGGCGGCGATCGGATTGGGCGACATGAACTATGCCCGGCTGTTCCGCGAGGAAACCGGCATCACCTTTCCGCTGCTGGTGGATGCCGAGCGCACCGCTTACCAGGCCGCCGAATTAAGGTCCGCAAACTTGCTCCATCTGTTGCGCTCCGAGAACGCGCAGGCGCGCGGTCGCGCCAAGCGCGCCGGCCACCGCCAGCACCGGCTGGGGAAGAATCCTTTCCAACTCGGAGCCAGTTTCATCTTCGCTCCCGGCAATCGCGATCTGTTCGTGCACGTCAGCCGCACGTTCGGAGATAACGCAGAACCGGCGGAACTGCTCGCTGTGCTTGCTCGTGGCAAGAGCTAGGCACTGCGCTTCTCAAAAATTCACTCAGGTTGTGAAACGCGGCCACCGACGGAAGATCGTCGGGGCTGGTTTCGGTGTCGGACGCCGAGCCGTAGATTGTGTCGATGTTGTTGCTTTGGGGTTCGCGATTGGCTTCCTCTTCTTCCGGTGTTTCGACTGCGGGCCTCATTTCGGTGTCGGTGACGACTTCTTCGGGTTTGGGTTGTTCGCGCTCGATGCGCTTGAGATTGGAGGGAGCGATTTGCAGGGCGTAGAGAACGAGACCGGCTTTTTTGTCGTCGATTCTGTGCTTGAGGACGAGTTCGACGACTTGCCGGAGAGTCATCTGGATTGCATGTGCGTCTTCCAAGACAGGCAACGTGAATTCCGTTTGAGAATAATTGCGATATGAGCCGCACTGATAGGTCCAGGTTAGAGGACGGCAGTGCTGATGGTAGTAACAGAACTGGTTGTCCTTGAGGGCGGGCGATCCGCACTGGGTTCCGTTGGTCTTGATGTGCTGACATTTGGGTGCTTCGTTGGTTGGCATGAATGCTCCTTAGGGCAGCTTCTGGCTGCCAGCTGCTAGCTTCTCGCATGTACCCCTCCCCCTCCCGGTCTATTGGAATCAGGGACTTAAGGGTAAAGTCTTGATATGAAATTGGTTATAAGTAAAGTCTTGATTCTTTGGAAGTTAGTGTCCTGAAGATCGTATCCCCCACATTCTCTGGCTTTCGCTGGCGAGACCTCGGGCTCGTGGCAGGAGGGCCGCGTCAGTGTTTGTAAGTTGGGCGGGTACTTCTATTAGTGGGGTGTTGCTCGCTTAAGTCAAGAAATAAGTGAGGGTGGGGTGAATTGTGAGTTCCAGAATGGGAAGGGTGAGGTGCGGATGATGAGCTTTTGGGTGGCGCGGCGCTTCAGCGCTGCGATAAGGTCGGTTAGAGGAGGGCGGCTTTAGCCGCTGAGGTCAGTTATGGCTGCGCCTTACCGGGGCAATACCGGGCTCGGAACTTACTTCATTACCGCAGATACGTTCCAAACGCACGGCCTGTTTCAGTCTGATAGGATGGCGGGCTTGTTTCTGGATGTTCTCCTCTCTTACCGGGCGCAGGGGAAATATCTGCTGCATGAGTTTGTCATTATGCCGGATCATTTTCATCTGCTGATTACGCCGACATCGACATTGGAGCGGGCGCTGCAGTTGATTAAGGGCGGGTTTTCATTTCGCGCCAAGAGGGAGCTTGGGTTTGGCGGGGAGATTTGGGAGAAAAGTTTCCATGACCATCGGGTTCGGGATTGGGAGGAGTATTGTGCCTTCCGGCGGCATATTCACTTGAATCCAGTGAAGAAGGGATTGGCTGTTGCTCCTGAGCAGTACGCTTATTCTTCCGCCAAGGTGGGGATGGAGTTGGATGCCGTCCCTCAGCGGCTGAAGCCGTCGGGAGTTGTGGCGGTGTGAACGCAGCGCTGGAAGCGCTGCGCCACCCANNAAGTCTAGCGTATGGATTCTTCGAGGAACTGTCTTACCACCTCAGATCGGACTGCGATCATCAGCTTGCTTTCACCATGCCACCGTACTTGCACACCAGCCAAGACAGGGTCTGCGGCCCAAAGCGAATCGACTCTCCGGCGACGATACCAAACGCCGGAACCGCTGAAGCCGTGCGGCAGCGCCCCCTCTTCAGCCGGGTCATATCGCAGTAGAAAGTGCTTCGCAGAATCGAAGGATGAGGGAAAATATCTCGGCGGATCGTCCACTACAACGGCCCAACAGCCCCTCGGCTGGAGAGCTAAGGCGCGCCAATGGGTTCCTTGTTGATAGCCCTCCGCGACGGTAATTGATTGGTCTGTGGGACAACCTGTAATCAATGTACCGCCGCCGGCGGGCGGCACATCGCCAAAGTCCTTGGGTAAGTCGGCGAATTCCAGGTGTCTCCCGGATTCGTTCTGTCCGAGAATGATGCAGGCTAGATCCTCGTATTGGCACCTCACGACGTCTTCGNNCCTCCAGAGCGACGATCTGTGCGATCAGTGGCTGAGAGGGCCTCGTACCCCAGTCGATTGCTCCGGTTGATCTCAAGAAAAAACGTATGTCCCGGGCGCTAGCTTCCTCGAGTACGTGCTTCGCCGTAAGAACGAACCTCTTTCCCTTCCAGCGGCACGCCGATCCCGACCCTACGGCTTCCCACGAAGCGGTTTGGCCTGTAGCGAGCGTCGTCTGCTGGCGGACAGTATTTATCACCAGCGCGGTGTGCCAAGCTACCCTTTCCGCGATGGCATGGTGTATTTCCGAATTCAAACCGATCGGGTGCTCGATCAAGTCCATTGCCAAAACCTCCCGTTGAAACAAAGCCCCGCGCTCGCGCGCGGGGCTTCCGTACTGCTGACTACTTTTCACTGCTAACTTTCTTCTTAGTACATGCCTTCCATGCCGC
>PLHN01000105.1 GCA_003139975.1 Acidobacteriaceae bacterium | reverse complement strand
CCTTTGTGGCGGCCGTGCGCGGGTACAAGCTGATTTTGACGATGCCCGAAAGAATGAGCATGGAGCGGCGCGTTCTGCTGCTCGCGTTTGGCGCGGAAATCGTGCTGACACCCGGCCCCAAGGGAATGAAAGGGGCGATCGCGAAAGCCGAGGAACTGCTGGCAGCGACACCGAATGGGTACATGCTGCAACAGTTTGACAATCCGGCGAACCCGAAGATTCATGTGGAGACGACGGGGCCGGAGATATGGAATGACACGGATGGGCGCGTGGATTTTCTGGTTTCGGGGATTGGCACGGGCGGGACGCTGACGGGAGTGAGCGAGTACATCAAGCCGAAGAAACCGTCGTTCAAAGCGATTGCGGTGGAACCGGCGGACAGTCCGGTGCTTTCGGGCGGAAAACCTTCGCCGCACAAGATTCAGGGGATTGGGGCCGGGTTTGTTCCCAGCATTCTGCGGACGGATTTGATTGACGAGATCATCACGGTCACGAATGACGAAGCGATCAACATGGCGCGGCGGCTTCCGCTGGCGGAAGGGTTGCTGGTGGGAATTTCATCGGGAGCGGCGGTGGTGGCGGCGCTGAAAGTTGCCGCTCGGCCGGAAAATGCGGGTAAGCTGATCGTGGTGATTTTGCCGTCGTTCGGAGAGCGGTACCTGAGCAGTATTTTGTTTGAACATCTGCGGCAACAGGCCATGGCTCTTCCGACGGTTCCGATGCCATGATCAGTTTCGTTAAATCGGTGCGAGAAGATATTGCCGCGGTCTTTGAAACGGATCCGGCGGCGCGGTCGTACTTTGAGGTGCTGTTCTGTTATCCAGGACTGCACGCGGTGTGGACTCATCATGCTACGCACTGGCTGTGGCGGCATGGGTTTCGATTTCTGGCGCGCTTTGGATCGCAAGTGGCGCGGCTGTTTACGGGGATCGAGATTCATCCGGGGGCGGAGATTGGGCGGCGGCTGTTCATCGATCACGGGATGGCCGTGGTGATTGGGGAAACGACGATCGTGGGCGACGACGTGACGCTGTATCAGGGTGTGACGCTGGGCGGGACGGGCAAGGAGAAAGGGAAGCGGCATCCTACGATCGGGAACAGCGTGGTCGTGGGATCGGGCGCGAAAATCCTGGGGAACATTACGGTGGGAGATAACTGCCGGGTGGGGGCGGGATCGGTGGTGCTACGGAACGTGCCGGCGAACTCGACGATTGTGGGCGTGCCGGGGCACATCGTGCTGCGTGACGGGAAGCGGGTGGTGATCAGCGATCCGAAGGAGATTCAGGATCCTTTGTCGGAAGTGATCATCAAGCTGGCGAAAGAAGTGCATGAGTTGCGCGAGAAGTTTCAGGAACATTCGCATGAGGCGCTGGGGGCTGAGCCGGATTTGAGCATTGATGAAGAGACGCCGTCGGTGCATGCGACGGCGCAGCAGTTGTTTGGCGAGGATTATTTGGATTACCAGATTTAGGCTGCCGAGCTTCGCTCCGCTGGACAGCCGAAACCGCCCCAGCCTGCGAAAAGCGCGCGGTCTGGGGACCCAAGCGGGGCGACTGTGCCTCCGCACGCATCGATTCCTCCGTGGGCCGGCGGAGGGCGACTGGCGCTCCATTTCGGCGATTGGAGAGACCGTCGTTGGAGCGGATTGGATGTATAATCTTCTTATGCGTCGCCTTCTGACCTTCGCGGCGTTTCTCTTTATTCTTTCGGTAGTGCCGGTCTACGCCCAACATGGAGGACATGGCGGGGGCGGCACCGGCCATGGCGGGTTCAGCGGCGGCAGCCACAGCGGATCTAGCGGGCACGCGGTGGTGGTGGGCCATAGTGGCGGCGGCTTCATTGGTTCGCACGCGGCTTTTACTGGCGGTGGTTTTGCCGGTGGCTCGCGCTTTGGCTCAGGCACACACCCCGGAGTTGGCTCGCGTAGCTTTCGCGGGCATCGCTATGGGTCTGGCTACAGATTCAGGAACCGGTGGGGATATGGGTATCCTTATTATGGCTACCCGTATTACGGATACTACGATCCGTTCCTGGACTCATGGTGGTGGGATTCGGGCTCATCGTCTGATCAGGACTATGCACAGCAAGAGCAGATGGCTGAGCAGATGAACGAGGAGAATCTGGAAGAACAGCAGATGCTGGACCAGCAGGATCAGGATGCTTACGCGCCCCGTGCGCGCCGCGATCCTCAGCCGAGCCGGGAAGAGACGGCGCGCAACGATCCGGCTACGATGCTGGTGTTCCGCAATGGGCAGCAGAGGGAGATTCAGAATTACGCGATCGTCGACGGGATGCTGTGGAACTTCACCAAGTCGCGCACCGAACGAATCCCCCTGGCGGTGCTCGATATTCCCGCCACGGTCCGGGCCAATGACGATCGCGGCGTCGATTTTCATCTCCCGGGTACGGGAGAAGGACAGTAGTGACGGAAGCGGCTAAACTGGCCGCTCCCCCTCATTTCCCCCTCTGATGTATTTCCCTCCGCGGGAAACTTTTTCCCGCAGCCTGCTAGGGGCTGCCTTCCCGCGAACCAGTTTTTCCCCAGGGACCTTGCGCCTGCAAATATCCCTGTGCCTGCTGGAGCAGTTTCCGCTCACCGCTATAGGCCATCAGTCGGCCAGCCTCGCCAGCCGGAACCCAGAGTGCCCGCTTGACCTCGACCCGCATCTCCTCCGCAAGGTGGTTGATCTCCCCCGATACGTAGCGCATCAGATAAAAACTCACGATTTTGAAGACGCGCTGGCGATCACCCCAACTCCGGGTGTAAACGTACTTGGTGTCCCCGAGTTTTGTCACCACTTGCGCGGTGATGCCGGTTTCTTCGTAAACCTCCCGAAGCGCGGTAGCCTCCGGTTTTTCGCCCGCGTCCACCAGACCCTTGGGTAATGACAAAACGGTGCGGCCAGTCTTGACATCGGCTTTCGTGGCCTCTGAGTTTTCTTTTTGCGGCTCGATCAGGGCAACATGCCAGACCTCGGAGATCCTGTGCAGCACCACCCCGCCTGCCGAAATTTCCCGCGCCATTGCGCACACGGTCAACAGTCCCCGAGCTTAACCGTTTCTTCCAGGATGTGCTGCCATGCCCGCTCCACATGCCGCGCCTG
>PLHN01000259.1 GCA_003139975.1 Acidobacteriaceae bacterium | reverse complement strand
TGCCTGAACGGATACATGCAGGGCAGGCTGGTCATCGATAAGCCGGAACTTGAAGAACGCATCGTCAAGATGGGGATCAAAGACAAGAACAAGATTTATGAAGCGGAAGACCTGGCCCCCGGCAAACAACTGATTTTTGCCGCCACCGGCGTTACCGAAGGCGCGCTGCTGAAAGGCGTGCGCTTCTTTGGCGAAGGGACGCGGACGTCATCGGTGATTCTGACTTTGAAGACGGGACGCGTACGGTTCATTGACAGCATCCATCTGGAGAAGGGCCCGGATGTGAAGGTCAGATTCTCGTAGTTCTCAGTTGTCAGTTGCCAGTACCCAATTGCCAGTAAGAGCCTTGGGCTTCCGGCTCCCTTCTTGCGCTGTCAGAATTCGTTCTTCGGGGATGCTCCCAGGCTGAAATGGGGGGGGTACCCCCCCTCCCCCCTATTTTCCCGCAAAATATTGAAAAATAAGCACTTAACTCCAAAGTATCCAATAATAAGGACTTAGCGGCGGACTTTTCATGTTTCCGGCTATTTTGCATGCTTTCCGTGCCACGGTTGAGTTGTCAAAGAGCGCTTTTGGATCGCTTTTTTGCGGGCTCGAATACCCGTCTCTGGAGACGGGCAGACTACTACGTTGCTACAGGTCAATTCTGATTTTCGCGCGCGGCGGGTTGAAAGTCAGTGATGGGTGCGCGGGAAATTTGTGATGAAAAAGGGCGGCGAAGTCCCAAGAGGGGAGGAGCCGTGGAATCCCACCTTTCGAAATGCGCGAAAGGTGGGGCACCCGGCGCCTCGCTACGGCGAAGCTTCGAGGAATTGAGTTTTCGGATGGGGCCCAAGACTTGGAAACGCGAAGACCTGCACGAGCGCTCCTGACCTCCTCGATCTGAAGACTAGCAACTCCGTGATATTTCCCCTACAATCGCTAGCTCCATGATTCAAGGGAACTTCCCGTTCCACAGAAACGTATCTAGCATGTGCTGTTAGACGGCAGGACGCGCGTGCGTGGACTCGGTCGTCCTTCCGGGACTTGAATCGTCTGTTTGCATTTTACCCAGCGCTGAAGCGCTGGGCTAAGGTGGGTCGCCCCTTCGGGGCTCTTGTTTGGCGAAACTTCGCGGGGTCTGGTTTTGGACGAAACCCAGGTTGTCGGATTACTGGTCCGTCGCTGCATTGGAGGCGACGCCGCGGCCTGGGAGGAAATCGTTCAACGCTACCACCGGCGCATTTACAACGTGTGCTACCGCTTTGCGGGCGATGCCGAAAACGCGCAGGATCTGACGCAGGAAGTTTTCATCAAGATCTACCGCACCCTCAATACCTATGACTCCGGTAAGGGCGCGTTTATGACCTGGGTCACCACCATCACGCGGAACCTGCTGGTGGATCACTTCCGCAAGACTAAGGGCGACCGGCTGACGGATTCGATCGACCAGCCGGTTTCCGAGCACGAGGACGCGCAGCCGCTGAGCGCTCAGATCGCCGACAGCGCCTTGCCTCCGGATGTAGCCGTACAGAGCCGGGAAACGCGGGAAATGGTGCATTTGGCGCTGCAAAAGCTGTCTCCCGAGCTGCGGGAGGCGGTGATTTTGCGCGACCTGCAGGACATGGACTACCGGGAAATTGCCTCGGCTTTGAGGGTTCCGGAAGGGACCGTCAAGTCAAGAATTAATCGCGGGCGGGCGGAACTAGCGCGCCTTCTACAACGTACATATAGGCAGGTGATTTGATGTCAGAGGAAAGCAAATACGGAACCCCCAACCCACCCGGACCGGACCGGGCTGGCAGGGACGCCCAGCTAGCGTGCTCGGAATTTGAAGCACTGCTGATGGATGCCATGGAAGGACAGTTGAGCGATGCGCCCAAGGCTGGCTTCGACGCTCACCGTCGCGTGTGCACAGCTTGCGGTCGGCTGTTCGCGGACGCGCAGGCCGGGCAGCAATGGCTGCGGTCGCTTGAGGCGGTCGAGCCTCCGGCCTATTTAGTGCACAACATTCTGGCGGCTACGACCGGCGTGGTGAGCACGCGGCTGGCGCCAGCCTCGGCGGGAGCGAGCACGACTCCGTTGGGCGAGCGTGCGAGAGAGTGGTGGGACTCGTGGTTCGCGCCGGTCACGGCGTTTGTGCGTCAGCCCCGGTTTGTGATGTCGTTCGGGATGATCTTCTTCACCTTTTCGTTGATGGTGAGCGCGGCGGGCGTGAAGGCTTCGGACGTAGCGAAAATCGACGTGCGGCCATCGGCGCTGCGGCATGCATACAACAGCGCCGAGATCAAGTTCGTGCAGTACTACGACAATATCCGGTTCGTGTATGAAATCGAATCGAAAGTGCGCGAACTGAGGCGGGCTGCCACGCCGGCCGAGCCAAGCGCGGAGCCGAAGAAAGAAAATCGCGGCAACGACAACACCAGCGGTCAACCAGACCAGCGACAGGATCGCAATTACTCGCAGGAGGACAGCCAGACGGTGTTTGCCGGACTGGAGTTGCCCTCCGATTTGGTTGCTCGCAGCGCAAAGCTCGAAGCTCGTAGCTGCCTTGCGGTGACCACGAACAGGAGGTTTGTATGAACTGCGCCTATCATGCTGATCAGTCAGCAGTGGCCTATTGCCGCACATGCGGGAAAGCGTTGTGCGCTAGCTGTGAGCGTCCGGTGCGGGGCGTGATCTATTGTGAGGATTGTCTTGGCGCGCGCATGGCGAGCGGCGCGCCCGCGGCGGGATTCGTTTCCGGAACGCCCGGAGCCGCGCCGGCAGGAGCCTGGACACCAGTAGCGCCGCCTGCGCCGCCTCCGCCCGTTGCTGCCGGCAGCGGTCCTAACCCCACGGTGGCGGGAATTCTGGCCGGGTTCTTCCCCTTCGGGGTGGGACCGGTTTACACCGGGCAATATGCCAAGGGGTTGGCTTACTTGGGCATCTTTGCACTTTTGATCGCAGGCATTAGCACCAGCGATCATAACGGCAGTGAAGCACTCGGCATGATTTGCGGATTCGGGCTGTGTTTCTTTTGGGTGTACCAGATCATCGACTCGGTTCGCAGCGCCAGAGCCATTCAAGCTGGCCTGCCCGCTCCTGATCCATACGGTCTGGCGGCCACGTTTGGCGCGGGCGCGAAGGTTGAGACCAACAAGATTCCCATCGGCGCGATTGTGCTCATCCTGCTGGGAATCCTATTTCTGCTCAGCACCATGGGGATTGAGATTGGCCTCGACCGTTTCTGGCCGCTCATTCTGATTGGTGTCGGTGGTTGGCTGTTTGCCCGCAACTGGGGACCAAGAGACTCCGTCGCGCTCCGGGAGAAACTGACGAACAAGGGCGTCCCGCCGTCCATGCAACACGCGATGCTATCGGTGGCAGCCTGCCAGTGTGCCCGCTGCCGAGCCCGCCGGCTCATGGGTCCAGCAGTGCTCGTAACGATCGGGTTCCTGTTTCTGTTTGAAACGCTCGGCAGGGTGGGATTCCACAAGACCTGGCCGATTCTGCTGCTGGTCATTGGAGGCGT
>PLHN01000284.1 GCA_003139975.1 Acidobacteriaceae bacterium | reverse complement strand
AAGATCAGATCCACGTCCATCAACCGGTAGCGAATAATCGCGTACCCAAACGTGAGAGGCAGGAACCCGAGGAAGAGCACCGTGACCTTCATGGGAAGCGAAGGCATGGCGCCGAAAAGATACGGAAGAACGTAAAACAAAGTGAAGGGCGCGATGGCGACGACGGTGCCGCGCGTAATCCACTTAAGCTGTTGCCGCAGAATCGGCGTGGTCGCTTGCCGGTAGTTACGCCACAAAACCACCGCCGCAGAAACGAAGAAGATAGTCAGGTACGCCCAGTGCACCCGGTTGAGATTCCAGAGCAGCCGGGCGCTCGCCTTCAGGAACTGCAAAGCCACAATCTGCACCAGCAGCAACACCGCGCCCGGCAGGTAAAGAGCAGGCAACGCCCAGCGGTGCTTGTTGACGAAGGAGCGCCGCTCCGGAAAGGTCAGAACAAAGTGCAGAAACAACGCCGGCTGAAGGATCCAGGCGACTTCATTGCTCCAGAACACGATCCAGTCAAACGCATTAAATTTGCCCGTGTAGTGCAGCGAATAGAAAATGAACGAAACCAGGCAGAATATGTAAAAGTGCGTCGAGCCGACCGCGGTCCACCGCCGCAGCAGCACATAGAGACCGATGCCCAGATAGATCAGTGCAATCAGCCGCAGCCAATCGTTCATCGAGCGCTCTGCGGGCACCAGCACCACCACCACATCAAGCGGTACCGATCCGCGGATGAGCGAGTAGGTCGCTTTCGAATAGACGCCGGAGTAGTAGAGCTGCCGGCTCAGCGAGGACGTGCTGTTAATTGTCCGGCCATTGATGCTCACCACGGCATCGCCGCTGCGGATTCCCGCCAGCGCCGCCGGCCCGTTCGGATCCAGGCGATCGGCCACAATCTGCCCGCCGCGCTCCATCCACCAGGCGCCGTCGTCGGGGATGGCCGACTCGTGTTCAATCCGGTAGTTGTAACCGGCGAAAACCGCGGCCGCAACTGTAAGGAGCAACAGCAGAATGACGGTAAATCGGGCCTGGAACTCGCGGTTCATGGGCTGGAGCTGCAAAACGGCAGCGCGACCAGAGCTTCGCCGCCGATCAATTCCAAGCAACTTCGCTGCCACGCCGGAGAGGATTCCCATTGGGATAAGTGGCCTCGAAATAAAGACTTCCGCAATTATAGACAGATTCTTGAAGGTTGACTATGGTTTTTGGAATTATGCTTCCGCATTTCCGGATCAAGTCCGCGACGGGGAAGCAGGGTCTGGGAGCAGGTAATCTTTAACGAGGAGAGTCTAGCGGCGGATGGCGGTGGGCAAAACCTGAAGAATGAGTGACGTGCCCAAACCCTTGATCTTTGAGTGGGGAGGCCCTCGAACCTTCCCCAAGTTTCCGGGGCCCCCACTGAGTGTGCTCACCAGGCTCGATTAGGAGAGGTGAACGGTTCACGCAAGTGAATGTCACTTTGCGCTCAATTCCCGGAAACGTCCATGGAGACCGCCTGAAGCCGTCTGAATTGATCTGAAGAATTCACCTGAAGTGGCTTGACACGATCCGCGCAGCAAGAACAGAATTTTCTTACCTTGGCCATTTCCCCCTTGCGGGAGTTGGCAACAGGAGATGCGCCGTGTCGGACAGGAAAGTCTGTTTCGAAGATTTTGAGCTGGATTTCGCGCGCTTTCAGCTCTGCCACCGCGGTACGCCGGTGCCCCTGGAGGGCCTGCCGCTGCAACTGCTCATGTTTCTTGTGGAAAGCAAAGGCCAGCTCGTTACCCGCGAGCAGATCTCTAGTGCCCTTTGGACCAAGGATGTATTCGTCGACGTCGATCAGGGCATCAACACGGCGATCCGAAAAGTTCGCCGCGCCTTGTCCGATGATGTCGACCAACCCCGCTTCCTCCAGACCGTAGTGGGACGCGGCTACCGCTTCGTAGCGCCCATCGCCGAACCGCAAGCCGGCGTGTCCTCCCCGAACTTCGCAGTTTCGCCCGAAGACCTGGGCCGCGCCATTATGGCCGCCGCCGGCCTCGACCCGAACAATCCCACGTCAACTCCCAAACTCCCCGACGACGAATCCTGACGCGTTGCTTTGTTAAGTGGGATTCCGCGCCACTGCTATGTATACTTTCGACTCAGAATCCAGTTTGGCGATCGGCGCGTGGGGCGCTTCCTGGGAACTCTCGCACATGGACCTTGCAATTCGTACTCGCGATCTGCGAAAAATCTACAACTCGCCTCCACCGGCGGCAGCGGGGCGAACCGGCTTTTTTACCCAGTCTGGCGGCAAAAAGAGCAGGGACCAGAAGCAGCAGATCACGGCGCTCGATGGCATTAACCTCGACGTTGCGCCCGGGCAGATCTTCGGCCTGCTCGGTCCCAATGGAGCAGGAAAGTCCACCACCGTCGGCATTTTGACCACCCGTGTGCGCCCTACCAGCGGCACTGCCTGGATCGGCCCCCACGACGTCTGGCGCGAGCAGATTGCCGCCAAGCTTCAGATTGGCGTTGTGGCGCAGCGCCCGAATCTGGATTTCTCCCTTACCGCCCGCGAGATCCTGCTCTTCCATGGCGCCTACTTCGGCCTCAGTTCCCATGAACGTGCCGAGCGCGCTAACGCATTGCTTCGCCGCTTCAAGCTGACCGATCGCGCCGACCAACTCGTACGTGGTTTCTCCGGCGGCATGATGCAACGGATGTCCATCGCGCGCGCTATGATGCACGATCCGCAGGTCCTGTTTCTCGACGAACCGAGCGTAGGCCTTGATCCGCAAACCCGGCTGCTGCTGTGGGAGATCATCCGTGAGTACAACCAGAAAGGCCGCACCATTCTGCTGACCACCCACAACATGGAGGAGGCTGACACGTTATGCCAGCAACTCGCGATCATCGATCACGGCCGCATCATCGCCCAGGGAATGCCCGCAGAGCTCAAAGCTTCGATTCCCGGCGGTTATCTCCTGCGCCTGCGCTTCGGACATCACTCCGCGCCGCTGCTGGAGCGGCTTGCCACTTTGGCGGGCGTGACGGAAGTACGCCCCGACGGAGACAGCGCAGCCGATCTCTATGCCAGCCGCGGTGGCTCCCTGATCGCTGAAATCGCGAATGCGGCTGCAGCTCTGAGCGTGGATTTATCCGATGTTCACATCTCGGAGCCCAGCCTCGAAAACCTGTTTCTCCATCACACCGGAAGGAGCTTGCGCGAATGAACCGGAAAGCCTTCCTGGCATTATTAGCTCGCGATGCGCATGTAGCTCGGCGCAATCTGGGCCCGCTCATACTCCAGACCTTCTTGCAGCCCCTGTTGTTCGTGTTTATTTTCGGCCGCGTGATGGTGGGCAGCGGCTACATGCCGGCTGCTTATAAAAGCCTGCTGCTCCCCGGCATCATGGCCATCAGCATGGTCTTCACGGGAGTCTGGGCAGTGGCCATGCCCTTGATCGGCGAATTCCAGTTCACGCACGAGATTGAAGACCGCCTGCTCGCGCCCATCGACATCTCATGGGTCGCTATAGAAAAAGTCGTCGCCGGACTGATTCAGGCTTTGGTAGCTGGCTTGACGGTAATTCCACTGGCATGGATCATCCTGCGGCCGGGCTTGGAATTGCACGTTGCCAACCCGCTTCTGTTCGCCACAATTACTTTGCTGGTTGCAGGCTTCTCGGCCTGCGGAGGCCTGGCCCTCGGCTGCAGCGTGGATCAGCAACACATCGGGCTGATGTTCAGCATGGTGATGACGCCGATGATCTTTTTCGGATGCACTTACTATCCCTGGAGCGCCTTGAGCAAGTTTCCCATCCTCGAAAAAATCGTCTTAATCAACCCGCTCGTCTACGCCAGCGAAGGCCTGCGCGCCACGCTCGTGCCGCAGTTCCCGCACCTCTGGCTTCCCTTGATTCTCGTGGCCCTGACGACATTCGATATCTTGCTGCTAGTCCTCGGCCTGCGGCAATTTCGCAATAAGGCAGTCAGCTAAACACCGAAGAGCGACGAACAGGGAAGTCGTCGCCCTTCCTACTTCGCGCTCTCAAACGTAGTCCACGGGAACGCATCCATATCCCGCAGCAACCCCTGCTCCCAGTTGAACTCTGGATGCTCCCGCAGATGTTCCTCCGCCTTGAAGTTCTTTCCACAGGCATGGCCGGCCGCCGCTGTGAATGACATGCGGGCAGCCATAGTGGCGTCCGCGGCCTTGTTCTGCACCGCCCCCGCAGTTCCGTATGGTGGTTCCCACGGTTGCGAGCCGCGCGCCGACAAATCGATATGTCCGTCGAGCGTCCGCTCGTCGGCTTCTTCTTTCTTGGTGTAAGTGTCGTAGTGGTCAGCCAGGAATCGCTGGGCCGCGGCCACATCGATTTTTCCTTTGTTCTCGGCCATCAACTGTTCCCAGCGAACATGGCGGGCATTGGCACTTATGCTCATGTCCTTGGGATCGAAGTCGGTTTCCTCGCGAATGAGTTTCTCGTTGACAGGAAAATTGGAGCCGACGAAATACCCGTCTTTCGTGCGCTCCAGCGTCACATTCTTAAGACCGAGTTCCAGGCTGGCAATTTCATTGTTCTTCGCGTCGGCGAGCAGCCAGTTGTTAGCGTAACCCCCGTTGTTGCCTTCTTTCATGATGCGCGCGAAATCGTCAATGGACGTCGAGTATTGCGCGGCCTTGCGCGCCCGCACAAACTCTGGAATCCCCGCCGGATCATAGCCAGAGAAGTGCCCGATCGTCGTTTCCGTAATCACGATCCCGGCCGAATTCACCACAAAATCGTCCGCGCTGTGGATCACTCCCGGCAATCCATCCATCAGCATGCGGCTGCCCTTGGCGGGAACGATATCGAAAATGATCGTCAAGCGTTGTCAATCCAGATAACTTGTCCAGTTGTTGTGCGCGATCACAATCTTACCGTCCTTGG
>PLHN01000359.1 GCA_003139975.1 Acidobacteriaceae bacterium | reverse complement strand
CGATATTTCGTCTACGAGAGCAAATCGCCCAAGGGACGAAGATTCGTGCCAATCAGTCCGCGGGTTCGCCAAGTACTTCTGGCGCGATACTCGGAGCAGAAGGAGGGATGGATCTTTCCCTCAAAAACGCGCCCGCGGTGGGCATCTGACAACGGTCGCCAAACAGTTCGAGAAAGCCAGGAAGGAGGCCGGGTTGCCAATTGACCTCGTCCTCTATTGCGCGCGTCATGGCTTTGGAACTGAAATGTATCGGGCGACCAAAAACTTGTTCGCGGTCATGAACGTCATGGGACACACGACCGTGAGCACAACCATGAAGTACCAGCACCAAAACATCGATGAGGTGGCCGAGGTGGCCAGCCATCGAGTCCAGTAAGGACACAAAAAGGACACAATCGGTGGAATGGGGATCGAGCCGAAGCTGCCAAGTGCTTGAAAAGATGGTGAGCGCGGTAGGAATCGAACCTACAACCTACTGATTAAGAGTCAGTTGCTCTGCCAATTGAGCTACGCGCCCGAAGGGTGTGCGGTGTAAAGAATTTAGATTATACCATCAGCAGCAGCTTGAGAATCCGCGCTCACTCTCGCGGCTCCGCCACGCCGCACAAACCGGGTTAAACAGCTCCCTTACAAGGCCGACCTGCTTCGCGTCAACTCGCGGTACATGCCCAGCAGATACCTACCTTTGTTACCTTTTCGTCCCTAGACTGAATCGGAGGCCAGCACTTAGCCATTTGCGGCCAAGAAGGCGGCCGTTTCGTGCGATTTTGAAGAGAGTACACAGGCGGGGATTCGGTTCATAGCCACCAACCGCTAACCGTTGTTTTTCCATTGATAGGCGTTCGGCTGGGGAAGGTCGATGTGGGTGAGCACGCGGTTTGAGAAGTCCTGGGCCATCGCATCCGCACTCGAGGGATGGTTATAGAAGGTCGGGATTAGCGGAAAGATGGTCGCGCCGGCATCAGCGACGAGCGACATGTTGCGAATGTGGATCTTGTTGAGTGGGGTTTCGCGCACGCAGAGTACGAGCGGGCGGCGCTCTTTGAGAGTTACGTCGGCGGCCCGCTCGATTAGATGCGAAGCCATACCGTTGGCGATGCGGCCGAGGGTGCCCATGCTGCACGGAATTACGACCATTGCGTCCGATGGATACGACCCGCTGGCCACGTTCGCCCCGATGTCGGCGTTCGATTGGACGTGAATTTTCGCCGACGCGGCGCCGATGATTTGTCGTACCAGATCCGAGCGGCGTTCGATCGATAGTTCTTCGGCCAAGACGCGCAGGCCACTGTCGGAAGCGATGAAGTTAACGGTCTTCACGCGGTGATCGCGTTCGACCGCGAGCAGGAAGTGTTTGAGAAAGATGGACCCGCTGGCGCCAGTGGTGGCGATGGTCAGGTTTTCCGGCGATGATACAGGCAAAATTGGTGCCCCCTAAAGCAAAAGAAATGGCCGAGTGGCTCAAGACGTTTGAGCATAGGGGCGCATCCAAAACAAGTCAAGGCGCATTGGGGACGCTGCAGAGGCTTGCCGGGATGCAGATGAGACGCGACGAGCCTAGAAGGTATCGGCACTGATTCGATGGCGACGACTGGCATCTTACGATCGCGGCGCAGCGCAGCGCAGCTGCACGCAACTGCCAGTGTGGAACGCGAAATTCGCTCTTACGACCAGGCTGGCGGACGGAAATACTTGCGCGATTTCTACGACGCCTACCGCTCTTACCAAGCCGTACTCGACCCGATCCAGGTGCGTGAAGCGATCTCGGAAGCCGAAATCGCGCTCATCGCGGACTACCACGCGTTGCCCAGTTCGCAGCGGTACCTGGCATCTCTACTCCGCGATGCGGCAGTTCGCTGGCGATCCGTGGTGGTAGGCGTGGAAACGATTTTTTCGCGCGACCAGCACATTATCGATGAGTGGTGGCGCGGCGAAATCGATGAAGCCGAGCTTCGCCAGCGCATTCGGTTTGATCTCGACTGGGGCTATGACTGGGATCCGTTCTATGACTTACTCTCGGCGGCGCGTGAACACGCCGTGGGCCTCTATGGCCTGGACTGCATGCCCCGCGAAGATCTGAGGAAGATCGGAGCGCGCGACCGCCATGCGGCTGGAAAAATCGCAGAGATCCGCCGGCGTCATCCCGAGGCGCTGGTAATGGTGCTTTTCGGCGAGTCGCACCTTGCGCCGCTGCATTTGCCCCTGCAGGTCCGCGGCCAGTTGCCCGAAGATCGCACGCTGATCGTTCTGCAGAACGTGGACAATCTCTACTGGCGCGCTGCGGGCGAGAAGCTCGATCACGTGGGTGCAGTCCGCGTCGCGGATGACGTTCTTTGCGTTTTCAATGCGACGCCGCTCGAAAAGTACGAACACTACCGCCTCTACTTGAGTCGTTGTGTCCGGGATGACAGCGGCGCGCCCGATTTAGCCCCCACGGTCTTCAACCTGATTGATGGGCTGGTGCGCTTTCTTGGAATCAAGCTTTACTCCGCGCATAACACCACGCAGCCTCAGATGCTGGTAGATCTGATGCCCGAAGTACATTCCCGCAATTCGGATACACTTTTGCGCCGGCTGCTCTCACGCAAGGGCTTCCCGGTGGCTCTGCGGCGCTCGCTGTTGCGCCGGGTCCGCGAACGGGGCAGTACGTATCTGGCACCGCTCAACGCTTTTTACATTCGCAAGTTTGAAATGATTTCAGCTACCGAGGATGCCACGCGATTCCTTCATCATGCCTGCCGCGGCGTTCCCGATCGTGTTAACGGCAAAGCGCCCACGCCTCGCGGACCGGAGGATGCTTTTTTCACAGCTACGATCGAGAATGCCCTGGCCTGCTTTGGTTCACGCATCCTCTATCCGGCGCGTCCAGCATTTCGCGACGCCGATTTACGGCAGCTGTACGAGCTGACGCGCGGCGACCTCGAAGAGCAGAGTTCGCTACCCTATTCCGATGTGCTTGAAGTTCTCGACTTTCTTGCATGGCACCGGCAATCGAGCCGTGCGCACCGGTTGCGACCGGCAAGTCCAGACTGGACCCGAGCACTCGCCTTCAATGGGCGGAAGTGGGAATATCTCACCGAACAGCTTGGATGCCTGCTCGGAAACGATCTGTACGACGCTTACATTGAGGGCCGCATCGGCCCGGCCGCCCTGCGCCGCCTGTTCCTCGCTCACCTCGAAGAACCGGGCGCTGCCAGCCACGTTTACGCTCATCTGCAAACACGGCTAAAATAACAAAGTTTCAAGGCGGGCAGGTGGTCATGCACTAAGGCTGCTTGCAACCTTGAAACTTTGAAACCTCGAAGCCTTGCGGTATTCTCACCTGTCCGATGCCCGACGACTCTCCACTTCAGCAACAAACGCCCGATGCGCTCATGCTGTTCGGCTTCTGGTATCGTGCGCTCGCCAGCGACAAAATCCGCTCCAACGAATTGCAGGCGACGAAACTGCTCGAACAGCCGCTTGTCATCGGCCGCGACGTCCAAGGCAAGCCCTTTGCCCTGCGCAACGCGTGCCCACATCGCGGCATGCCGCTTTCGTACGGACAGTTCGACGGGCAGCACGTCGAGTGCCCTTACCATGGCTGGAAATTCGACGCGCACTCGGGCCAGTGCACGCTGATTCCGTCGCTCGTTGCCGAACAGAAGATCAAGGTCGATCGCATCTACGTCGGCAGTTACCCCTGCGAAGAGCGCGACGATTTTATCTGGGTATTCGTCCCCGACCCTAGGCCGGCCAACGCCGGCTTTACGAAGACTGCGCCCGCGCGTGCGCCTGAGATTCCGAAATTTAGCGAGCAATACAAGCTCGCGTATCTCACGGCCGACCTTCCCTGCTCCGTCGATCACGGCATCATTGGGCTGATGGATCCCGCTCATGGGCCTTTTGTCCACCAAGCATGGTGGTGGCGCACACGGCATTCGATCCATGAGAAGCAGAAAGCATTTGAGCCGATTCCCTATGGCTTCCGCATGAGCGCGCATACCCCTAGTTCGAACAGCGCGCCTTACAAGCTCCTTCGGCTCTACGCCAAAGCCGATTCGATCTCGACCACGATTGATTTTGTCCTTCCCAATCTGCGGTCGGAGATCATCCGCGTCGGCAAATATTGGTTCTCGAGCTTGACCACGGTCACGCCCATTACACGGAATCAGTGCCGCATCGACGTGGTTGCGGCCTGGAACTTATTCCGGTGGATTCCCTTCGGATCGGACCTGCTGAAGTTTGTCTTCGCAAAATTCGTGGAACAGGACCGCCGCACGATGGAATTGCAGTCCGAAGGTCTGAAGCACAACCCGCACCTGATGCTGATCGACGATGCCGACCGTCCTGCGAAGTGGTACTTCGCGCTCAAGAACGCAATGCTGGAGATGAAGAAAAGCGGCGGCGAATTCCGGCATCCGATGACGGGTCCTGTGACGTTGAAGTGGAGGAGTTGAGAGCGGCGGCCCTAGAAGCTGTCCTGGGAGCTAAGAACCCAGAACTGGGAAGTTTCTGAGATTAGCTTTCTACCAGCCAGTCCATCGCTTCTTCACGCTTCTTGAAGGTCACGATTTCGCGCTGGGAGAAATTGTGGAAGTTTTCGAAGAAAGCGTGGGGGATACTGTCCGTTCCGACCCACGCGGTCTTTTTCACGAAAGGACGGTCCAGCGTAAGCACTTCCTTGATCTTGGTGGCGACGCCGTGATCAATTTCCGCGCCTTCAAAATCAGCCAGTGTCAGGACCGATTCGCGCGCGTGTTGCGCCACGATAACGCGCACATGCTCCAACAAAAGCTGCATCTGATGCGCAGTCGCGTGCGAAAAATCAAGCAACAGGATTTGCTTACCCTTGTGCTCGAAGAAGTGGACGCGGTCATCCATGAACGTCCTCACCCCTTTAATGCCACAAAACCTCACCCTGACAAACTTTGCGCCTGGATCCCTACGGCCTTCCCCGTCTCGTCTGTAACAGGAAGCCTGAGAGAGGTCCACTGGGCACATAGCGTAACACAGAAGACTATCCCAACAGCGACTCGACCACGCCGTACACGTCGGCGAGCGCCGAATCGAGCGCGCCAGCATCTTTGCCACCAGCTTCGGCCAGGTCAGGACGGCCCCCGCCTTTGCCGCCCACTTTCTCCGCCACTTTGCCGACGATCTTGCCGGCCTGCACGCGGCTGGTCAGGTCTTTTGTCACGCCGGCAATCAGCGAGACGTTGCCATTCGTGGCCGATCCGACCACTACCACACCGGATCCCAGCTTGTCGCGCAGTTGATCGACCAGCGTGCGCAACTGGGCGCGATCGAGATTATCGGCCCGGTGCGCGAGTACCTTGATGCCCCGCACCTCTTTGATCTTGTCGCCAACGTTGGCCGCGCTCGACGATGCCGACTTCATCCGCGCCTGATCGAGTTCCTTCTGCAAGCGTTTGATTTCAGCGTCGCGCCGCTCAAGTTCCCCGCGCAGGGCTTCCGCCGGAGACTCGGCTTCCTTGTTCGTAAGTGTCGCCACCACACCTTCCAGTTCGTGGTCCTTGCGGAAGTGGCGCAGCGAGCCTTCTCCGGTAACGGCTTCGATCCGCCGCACACCCGACGACACGCTACCTTCTTTCAGAATTTTGATCAGGCCAATCTCGCCGGTCGCGAGCGTGTGCGTGCCGCCGCAGAGTTCGGTCGAGAAGTCTCCGATCCGGATGACGCGCACCTTGTCGCCATACTTTTCACCGAACAGCGCCATGGCGTGATATTCGTTCACAGCCACATCAATCGGCACGTTCTCGACGATCTCGACTTTTTCGTTGCGCAGGACTTCCCGGTTGATGATGTCTTCGATGTCCTGCAGTTCCTCGTCTTCGACGCCGGTGAAGTGCGA
>PLHN01000360.1 GCA_003139975.1 Acidobacteriaceae bacterium | reverse complement strand
ATCATGGGCGACCTGAACAGCCGGCGCGGGCGCATTCAGGGCATGGACAACAAGGGCGGCAACACGATTGTGAAGGCCGAGGCTCCAATGGCCGAGATGCTGACCTATGGCGTGGAGCTGACATCGATGACGCAGGGCCGCGGCAGCTTCAACATGGAAATGCACCACTACGACGTGGTGCCGCAGCAACTACAGGACAAGATCGTAGAGAAGGCAAAGGCGGCGCGCGGCGAGGTGAAGGAAGAAGAGGAGTAGAGTCCAACCACCGGCAAGTTGCATCGGCCTTCACTGCTTCAGGCGTCTGAGGCGCCTCCTGTCCCTTAAATCCTCATTTTTGGG
Organism: Acidobacteriaceae bacterium; assembly: GCA_003139975.1. Taxonomy (GTDB): domain Bacteria; phylum Acidobacteriota; class Terriglobia; order Terriglobales; family Acidobacteriaceae; genus Acidiflorens. Next base: position 10,916 of record PLHN01000360.1, on the reverse strand, counting down.
TCCGATCTCTCACACTAGCTCCACGTCCGTGGACCCAAAATCCTCTCCCTTGGCCAGCAATTTCTCCCCTGAGGACTTGGCCAGCGCGTAGGCGAAACAATCGCCAAAGTTGAGGCCTGCGGTGTGCCGTCCTTTGCCGTAGGTGCGCCAGGCAAAACGCGCCATCTCGGACTGTTCGGCGTCAAAGGGCACAACCTGCAAATTGGCGCGGATGGCAAACAGGTCAAACTCCCGGCCGGCCGCTTCTCCCTGCCGGCCCTCGATCACCATTCCGGCTTCGAGCATTGTGGCCGCAGAGACCAGCTTGCGCGGGTCGGCAATGATCGCGTCGAGAAACCGCTCGCGCTCCGGTTCCTGGAAGAAAATAGCGGCTAGGGCAGAAGTATCGATAACCATCGGCGTTAGCGTGGCAGTCCGTTCTCGTCGTAGCCCACGATTTCGTCCGGACTCCTGGAATCCAGAATTGGCAGTCGATCCACGCGCCGCAAAATTTCTCTTAGTTGGTTCGTGACATTGCGATTTTGCTGGGGGCGGCTAAGGCGCTCCAATCTTTCCTGGAGTGCCGTCTGGATGGCTCCCGTCAGCGACTCGCCAGTCCTGGCGGCAATTTCGCGCGCCAGTCGCTCAGTCTCGTAACTCTTGATACTTAGTGGCATACACCAATTGATACATCATTATAGACTAGAGTATATAAAGATGCAATCACTCTTGAAATCAATGTGTTTTCAGTCCTTCCGCCTTGGCCAACTTGGCCTGCCTTTCGTCGAACGTCCAGAAGCGCTCGGCTTTGAGTTCCAGAGCGCAGGCCACGTGCAGGCTGTCGAGCGTGCGCACGCCGAGTCTTGGTCCGTATCGTCGCGCCAATTCCGCGCTTCTCTCAAAGGCCCGCTCGGGAATCGGGCTTTCCAGCCAAACATCTTGGGCGCGATCCCGAGACAACTGGTCGTACAACTCTTCCGCAACCGACGCCGGGACACGGCCCAAAAAAACCTGCTGGGCAAACGCATGGAAGCACTCTGCAATATGCAAAGGCGTCACCCAGAGCCTCGGATGTGACGCCACCAATTCCAGCGCGGCCGCGGAGTGCGCGTCCTTTAAATACAGGGACACGAAAAAGCTGCTATCGGCGTAGGAGGTCAGAGGAGGCCTCGCTGGTCTAGACCATTGGGCGCGGTGAACATGGAGATATCGGATACTGCACCAACTGCGTTATGGTTCCCAATCGCGATGGCGGAATCTAAGGAAGTCATCCACTGCACTCAGGACCCGGTCGCCAAAAACTTCTCGCTGCCGAGCGGCGAAGTCGGGCCATTGGGCGGGGTTAGCCCGGGCCTCTTTCTCCGGCACAATGCGGGCGATCACGGTGTCGCGCTCGCGGAGCTCGACGGTTTTCCCGGCGCGGAGCCAGGCTTTGAGCTTCTTGGTGTCGCGCAGCTGGCGGATGTTTACCGACGGCATATCATCATTGTGACACATAATGTGTCACATCGTCGATAACGTTTCGCGCCTGGCTCACGGGCTCTACCAAATTCTCCCTTTCCACTAAATCGTTCCCTGATCGGGCTTTCTGGCGTACGATGCAGTGTTTAGCTCGCTCAGGAGGCCCCTCATGTCCCGGCGGAATCCCCTACGCCTTCGCCACTCTATCCTTCGTCGCTTGTTCGCGGCAGCGTTTGCTCTCATACTCTTCTCTCTGCCTGCCATGTCTCAGGAGAACAAAACCGACGTGCTCGAACTGGACCACACGTCGATCTGCGGATCGAATCTGGAGACGATGAAGCAGATGTTCACTGATGAAGGACTAACTCCCGACTTCGGCGGCCCGCATGGCAACGGTGTTACACAGATGGCGGCGGTTGGCTTCGACGATGGCACGTACATTGAACTGATTGCACCGATAAAGGCGGGCGCGACCTCGGGCTCGGATTGGGCCAAGTTTATGGGTGAGGAGGCGGTGACGTGCGCGTGGGCGGTGGGCACGAATGTTCTCGCGCAGGAAGTTGAGCGGCTGAAGAAAGCCGGGATCGCGGTAACGGCTCCCGCGCGCGGCAGCCGCAAGCGGCCCGATGGCATGTCGGTCGAATGGATGAGGGCGGATGTGGGTCCGGGCACACCGGGCTCTGTGCTGCCCTTCATCATTGAAGACGAAACGCCGCGGGCGTGGCGGGTGCAGACTTCGGACAGCGTGAAGGGCGCGCCCGTTTCGGGGGTGGAAAACGTGGTGATTGCCGTGAGCAATCTGGATGCGTCGATTGCCATGTTCCGCAAGACTTATGGCTGGTCGGAACCGCTAACCGAAAACCAGAAGGAGTGGGGAAGGATGGCATATTTTCCGGGCGAGCCGGTCATTCTGGTTGCGCCTTCCGGAGGATGGATCGCGGAGCGGATATCGAAGTTCGGGGAATCTCCGGTGGCGATATTGCTGGCGGGGCGTGATTTCAACGGGGCCGTCAAGAAGTACAAGCTTTCGGGGCAGAAGACGTGGTTCGGGCAAAAGGTGGCTTGGTTCGATGAGAGGAAGCTGAAGGGCGTGCGGCTGGGAGTGATTGGGCAGTGAGTGCATTTCACCTTGCTCAGCTGAATGCAACGCAAAGGGCGGGTTGATCGAGCAGTAAGCCCAGAAGGGCAATCCGAGACAGACTATGGCGGGGAAATTAGGGCAAAGTGTGCTGATCATCGTCGTTGCTGCCGGGTGCTGGTTAGCGCAGACGGTGGAAGCGGAAACGCATGCGCAGGACCTCCAAGGGGAGCAAACGAAGGCCATGATAGTGGCGAGTCCTCTGTGTCAGCAGGTCAGATCTGGAAAGGAAAGCGACACGGTGCATGCGGTGGATCCGTCAACCCTGGTAGATGACCTTTCCTCTCTTGTCGAGAAAAGCGACGAGGTGCTGTTGGTGGGTGATGACACTATGGCCACAGCCGGCATGATATCTCCCAACGGCATCGATGTGTTTGACTACATCGACTTGTTGGTGCTGCGGGTATGGAAGGGATCCCATAAGGTCGGCGATGTAGTCACCTTTCAGCTGCCTTTTGGGATTGTCTTTTGCGAACCGTGGCCGGTTCCTCACCCGCACGAAGGACGGCCCCTCATGGCGGGGACCCATGCTCATCTCGGCGACTTCGCAGGATATATCCATGGGCCCCGTGTTCTCTTCGTGCGTCAATCCCAGGGCGAAGAAACTCAGATTACGCCGGGCCTCAGGCTCACGGGGGGGGCGGGGGCTTTCAGGGAATGTACGGGCAGAAAGACATGGGCATCCACCCCGACCCTTGCTATACGGCGGGCTTCAGCCGCGCGGCCGGCGACATTGCAGCATGTAATGCAAGACTTGATGGAAGCTACGATCCGGTCTCCTCCAGCTCGGTTCGCGATCTGATTACCAAAAAATGGGACGGGAAACCGATGTTAAATTTCTTGAAGGCGGTACAAGCCGCCGCAGATTCGTCGGGACACTCCGACCAAACCAGCGATGCGAAGTAGACGTGGAGACTCTATCGGAAGTAAGCCCGATCATGTCCCTTCCCAATCTGACATCTGCTACCATCTCGCACAGTGGCTCTCGCTAAGAACAATCCTGATTTGCCGATAAAAGACCGACTCGTCTCCGCTGCGCCGGTCGAGGATGATTCTTCGTTTGAGTTGAAGCTGCGGCCGCAGCGGCTGGTCGAGTTTATCGGCCAGGCGAAGGTCAAGGAGAACCTTGACGTTGCCATCCAGGCGGCCAAGTCGCGCGGCGAAGCGCTCGATCATGTGCTGCTGTACGGGCCTCCCGGTCTCGGCAAAACTACGCTCGCGAACATCATTGCCAACGAGCTGGCAGTTGCATTTCAGCAAACCTCCGGGCCTACGCTCCAGATCAAAGGCGACTTGACGGCAATTCTCACGAATCTGCGCGACCGCCAGGTGCTGTTTATCGACGAAGTGCACCGGCTGCAGCCGGCGCTCGAAGAGATTCTTTATTCCGCGCTCGAAGACTACAAGCTCGACATCATGATCGGGCAGGGTCCGTCGGCTCGCACGCACACCATGGATGTGAAGCCCTTCACGTTCATCGGCGCCACCACGCGGGCCGGGCTGCTTTCGGCGCCGCTGCGCTCGCGCTTTGGGCTGCTGCTGCGGCTGGAGTTCTATACGAAAGAGGATCTGCGCATCATTCTTGAGCGCTCGGCCGAAATTCTGGGCGTGAAGATTGACCGGGCCGGGGCGACGGAGATTGCCGGGCGCTCGCGCGGGACGCCGCGCATTGCCAACCGCCTGTTACGCCGCGTGCGCGATTACGCGCAAGTGCGAGCCGCGGGCGACATTGATCTGGCTACGGCGCAGGCTGCGCTTTCCATGCTGGAAGTGGATCAGCACGGCTTTGACGAGATCGACCGCAAACTGCTGCTCACTATCATCGAGAAATACCAAGGCGGCCCGGTAGGCGTGACCACCCTGGCGGCCTCACTGGCCGAAGAGCCAGATGCGATCGAAGAGATTTACGAGCCGTTTCTGATGCAGATCGGATTCTTGAATCGCACGCCGCGCGGGCGGGTGGCGACGCAACTGGCTTACGAGCACTTCGGGATCACGCCCAACCGGCGGCAAAGCTCGCTGTTCTGAAAACTGCTTGGACCGAGGGCGGCTGTCCCTCCGTGTGCTGTGCCGTGACCGACACAATGACTCCTCCCACCAAACAGGAATCGGCGCTCGAATGCCGCGTGCTTGACGCCTCCGACGCCGAAGCTTACTGGCACTTTCGGCTCGAATCCCTGGAGCGTGAACCGCTCGCCTTCACCGAGGCCCCGTCAGAACATCGGCAAATGACGATCGCTGAAACCGCGGAACGGCTGCGGCAACATCCCGGCAACCCAAGTTTCGTCGTCGGCGCGTTCGTGAACGGCAAGCTGGCCGGGATCGCTGGTTTCTACCGTCAGAAAGGCGATAAGACGCGCCACAAAGGGCACGTCTTCGGCGTCTACGTGGCCGCGGAACATCGTGGAAAGTCGATAGCGCGGCAAGTGATGACGGAGCTGCTACGCCGTGCGAGAGCGCTGCCGGGCCTGGAACAGGTTGATCTTAGTGTTGCCGAGACGCAACCCGCCGCCAGGAAACTCTACGAATCCTTAGGATTTCAAGTCTGGGGGCGGGAGCCTCGCGCGGTAAAAGTTGGCGACAAATACGTCGACGAAGAATGGATGGTGGTGAGGTTCGACCAAGGTCCGTTGCGGGGACGCATTTGACTTCTACACGGCCAATCTGCGTTAATCAGCCTCGTGATCCAGATTTCATTGCACAGCTGATGGCACCGTCTGATCGAGGCTGGCCACTGGAGGCATCATGCGCGATGTGATTTCGACCGAACAGGCTCCTCAGGCCATTGGACCTTACTCGCAGGCGATTCGCACGGCCAGCTTCGTGTTTACTTCGGGGCAGGTGGCGATTGATCCGGTGACACAGAAGGTCGTTCCCGGCGATGCCGCGGCACAGACCGACCGGGTGCTCAAGAATCTGGCGGCGATCCTCGACACTGCGGGCAGCAGCCTGGAGAAGGTGGTGCGCTGCACCGTGTTTCTCAAGAACATGGGAGACTTTGCCGCGATGAACGAAGTCTACGGGCGCTATTTCACGGAAGCGCCGCCGGCCCGGTCGACGGTCGAAGTGGCGCGGTTGCCGAAGGATGTGCTGGTCGAGATCGACGCGATTGCGCTGGCGTGAGCGAGTTTGGAACCAAGAGCTGATTCAAAGAAAACAGGGAGGAGTATTTTATGAAGACTATGTTGCTTGCCATCATTGTGAGTTTGCTAGCGTGCCTAGCCGCCGCTCAGACGGACACGGGCAAGAAGGAGGCGGCCGCGACCCAGGGACCGACCAAGGTTACGGGCGATCCTATTAAGACCGCCAGCGGACTGGAATATTGGGACATCAAGGTTGGAACCGGCGCGGACGCAAAGCCCGGACACAAAGTGAAGGTAGACTACACGGGCTGGCTCACCAGCGGCAAAAAGTTCGACAGTTCGGTAGGCAAGCGTCCGTTCGAGTTCATGCTCGGTGCTAGTCAGGTGATCAAGGGCTGGGACGAAGGCGTCGCCGGGATGAAAGTCGGAGGGAAACGGCAACTGAAAATTCCTGCGGACCTGGCGTATGGAAAACGGGGAGCTGCAGGGGTTATCCCGGCAGATGCGACGCTGATCTTTGACGTGCAGCTGCTGGGCGTGGACTAGAGCCGCGAAGCCTCGACGGATATAGAGTGTAGCGCCGGCTGAAAGAAATCCTGCGGGGGTCGGACAGCCGAGGCGGCTGTCCCTCCGTGGACGGTCTTATGCTTTGACGACCTTGCCGCTGCGCAGGCAGGACGTACAAACGCGCAAGTGCTTGGTGGCGGCGCCAACCTTGGCGTGAACCGGGCGCAGGTTGACGTTCCAGCGCCGCTTGCTCACGTTGTGGGCGTGGCTGATGGTGTTGCCGAACTGCGGCCCCTTGCCGCAGATATCACAAACTCGGGCCATGACTAAGGAATCCTTCCAAGGCTGTTGCCGAAACTTTGATTTTACAGGAATCAGGCGGATTTCGGCAATTGTCGCGCCCGAGGTTTGTGACTGATGGCTAGGTAGTCATGAATTGGCCCCGCGGATGACAACTCCGGCGGGGCCGTGGGTTTCCTTCCTTGCTCCGAATCCAATCAGGCGGCTTTGCCCATGACGGGCTGCGAGCAGTGTGCGCAGCGGCGGGCGTCGATGGGAATCTCGCTCAGGCATTCCGGACACTTTTTGGTGGTCGGGTCGGCGGGCGCGGGGTCCTTGTGCATGCGCGCGACCAGCGCGTTGACCGGAGTTACGACGAAGAAGTAAACCGCACCTGCCAGCAGCACGAAGCTGACCACGGCGGTGATGAAATCACCGATGGGAAAAACGGTGGTGCCGATGGTGAAGCTGATCCCGGTGAAATCCGGCTTCCCCACCAGAAGCGCGATGATCGGGTTGATGAGATCCTTGACCAGAGCCGTCACGATAGTGCCGAAGGCGCCGCCAATGACAATACCGACTGCCATATCCACGACATTGCCACGTAAGATGAACTGCTTGAAACCGGATAACATGAATTTCCTCCGAATTTTGGAATGGGCGATAAATGTAAATGGAGTACGGGATTTGGTCAAGTTGCCCGGTACCTATGGCGGGGCACGGTTTTCACCGTATTAGAGGCTGCATTAGAGGCTGCGCATAATATCACGGAGAGACAGTTCCAGGCCGCCGAATTCCGGATGGTCGTTCATGCCAAGCGTATAAGCAATATCGAGCCGGTCGCCGGCGAGTAACTGCAGGCTCTCGCAGGATTCTCTTAATCCCCACCCCATGGCTTTGAAAGCGATGTTACTACGCCAGGAGGGTGCAGCAGCGGACGTTGCACCATTCACCGCCGGGGCCAGCCGCAAACGCACGTGCTTGTCCTTCACCACTTGCGCGGGCGTCAACAGGCGCACAGCTTTTGCGGTGAAGATCGGCTCGGGGTTCTCCATGCCAAACGGCTCCAGCAGACTTAGAGTTTGCTGCAGCTCGGGCGTGACCTCATCGAGCGGCAGCTCGCGGTCAAACTCGAGCTGCGGCACAAAATCGGCGGGCGTCAAGTGAGTGCGCGCGTAGGCATCGAGATGCTCGCGCAGCTTCTGCACATTGCCAGCGGGCATGGCGAAGCCGACGGCATGGGCGTGACCTCCAAAACGCGAGAAAAGTTCGCGGCAGGATTCGAGAGCGTTGAGCAGGTGGAAAGCAGGAATGGAGCGGCCGGAGCCGAAAGGCTCTTCGCCTTCGCGAGAAATGATCACCGCCGGGCGTCTGTAGCGCTCCACGACGCGCGTTGCGGTAATGCCGATCACGCCGCGGTGCCAGCCATCGCCATCGATCACCATGCAGCAGGCTTCGCGCAGGGCGGGTTCACCGGTAAGCCGCTGCTCGATGCAGTCGATGATGTGCCGCTCTTCGTCCTGGCGGTCGGCATTGAGCTGATTGAGGCGGCCCGCAATTTCTCTCGCTCGGTCCAGATCTTTGACGCCGAACAAATCGACCACATCGCGCGCCACATCCATGCGGCCGGCGGCGTTCAAGCGAGGCGCGATGCGAAAAGCGACCTCGGTTGAGGTGAGCGCACGGCCATCGCCGAGTTTCGCCACTTCGAGCAGGGCCTTCAGCCCGGCATTGACGGGCCGGCGCAATCCCTCGAGGCCGAGTTTCGCGAACACGCGATTTTCTCCCAGCAACGGGACAGCGTCCGCGATGGTGGCAATGGCGACGACCTTCATGAACGACATCAGCATGCGCGAATGGTCTTTGGCATCGAGGCGGCGCTGCAGAAGTCCTTGCGCAAGTTTGAACGCTACGCCCGCGCCGCATAAATATTTGCAGGGATAGCCGCATCCGGCCTGGTTGGGATTGACGACGGCGACGGCATGCGGAACGCCGTCCTGCCCGGGCAGGTGATGATCGGTGACGATCAGATCCAGTCCNNGGCAGGTGATGATCGGTGACGATGAGGTCGACACCGGCCCGGCGCGCCGTTTCAGCAGCGGCGAAGGCGCGAATGCCCATGTCCACACTGATGATCAGGTGCACGCCGTCGGCGGCCGCGCGCTCGATGACGTCTTCGCGCATGTCGTAGCCTTCGCGGATGCGGTGGGGCACATGGAAACCGGCTGCGCCGCCCGCGAGTTCAATGGCTGTTTTGAGAATGACGATCGCGGTCGTGCCATCGACGTCATAGTCGCCATAGATCAGCACCTTTTCTTTGCGCTCAATGGCTGCTTCCAGGCGGTCGAGGGCCGCTTTCATCCCGGACATTTGGAGCGGATCGTGCAGATGATCGAGCGACGGTGCCAGAAAGCGGGCGGCGAGCGCGGGCTCTTCAATGCCTCGCCGGAGGAGTAGATCGGCCAGCACGGGGAGAGCGGCGGGAGGAATCTCTAATCCCGAATCGCGCAAGGCTAGCGCGAGCAGGCTCGTCTTCGATGAGTCGACGGGGTACGAGATCCAGCGCATGGGAATTTTGTCCGGAAGGAAACACTTTAGGGGTTACCCCGGTCCGTGTCCAATTACGTGCCTGAGGAAAATGTGATTTCCGTGGGGCAGACAAGATCCTAAACCACAGAGGCACAGAGGGCACGGAGGACTGCGGGAAGCTGAATCATAGTTTTCCTAAGTCCCTGTTTTTCCGCGCGCACATGAAGACCGGATGGCGGACGCCGCCTAAGCCAAAAGTAACTATGGAAGCCCTGCGCATTGCCGATCTCCCTAATCTGAGTCCAGATATGGCTACAGGTCCAGCCCCGGCGCGGCAGCAGGTTTGGCGTCCCGACGACGTTCCGCCGTTCCCCGCGGTAGCATTGAAAGCGCTGAATCTGATGGCGGGGAAAGATACTTCCCTGGTCGAACTGTGTAACCTGATCCGTCCCGACCTCGCGTTTTCGACGGAGGTTCTTCGCATTGCCAACTCTCCCCTGGTCGCTTTTTCGAGGGACATCACCAATGTTCTGCAGGCTTCGATGCTGCTCGGCTTCCGCCGATTGAGGAGTGTAGTGATCACGGTGGGCCTGAGGGCATACCTCGCGCATGGGTTTACACCGCTCCTGGAGTCGTGCTGGCGCCACAGCATTGCCTGCGCAATCATCGGGGAACGCGCCGCCAAGGCATGCCTCCTCGATAAGGAGTTTGCCTACACCGCCGGGATCCTGCACGACATCGGCAGGGTCGTGCTGGCGGTTTCCATGCCCAATGAGTATGCGCGCGTCGTGGAGCGCGGGGCGGATCAACCCCGGGACCTGCTGCCGGTGGAGCGTGCCTTATGCGGGATCGACCACTGCGAGGTGGGCGGAACGCTGGTGCGGGAGTGGACACTTCCCGAGGCGTTTTCCTGGATCACCACCTGCCATCACGACGCGGATGCGCACGCTGCTGGTGAAGATTGTATTGTGCGGCAGAGTTGCCTGCTGGCCGACGCGCTCGGCTTCGGTGTGGCCGGCTATCGCAGCTTGCGCAGCTATGCGGAAATCCTAAACGATTTCCCCGAGCCGGCTCGCAACTTATTTCGCGACGAGCAGGAACTCGCCGCGGAGATCGACAGCCAGGTCACCATGATCGAAACGGCATGAAGCGGGCGTTGTGGGCGGTTGAGACAGGATGCTGCCGGCGTTATGGTTCGCCCGACTGGCCGGTCTCATCGATCAGGAAGCCGCCGGAATCGTCCGCCAGCTCGCGCAGATGCTGGTAGTGTTCGTACCATTCGGTCCCAGCCTCGTAGACGAACACGCATCCCTGGTAAGCCCAGCCGAGCTGCACGAAGCCGGTCTTGCCGACATAGCTTTTGAGGTAGCGGCCTTCCTCTAGGTCTTCGTCGCTGGTGTAATCGCCATCGGCCAGCCGCTCGGTGAGCCGGTCGAACTCCTCGCGGTCGAGCGCCCAGGAATGCATGGTCAGGAANNCAGCTCCACAAAGTCCTTCCAGCCGTCGGGATTCTGGCCGGAATCCCAGAGCACGCTGGGAACTTCCTCGCACTCGACATATCCGAAGAAGCGGCGCATGCCCAGGCCTTCGATGAAGGCCGTCATATCCTCTTTCATGCCGGTTAGATCGTCGGGGTGGGGAGACATGGTGTTCAATTATTGTACGCCAGCCAACTGGGGGCGGCGAGCCACGAGGCTATGGTGAGACCGGAGTGTACAATCCATACAGTTTCAATCTGCTTTCCGATGCTTACCTGGCGGCGGGATGCATTCTGCTGACGTTTATTCTAGGAGTACTTGTCGTCTCCGCATTTCTGCCACGCGAGAAACGCAAAGGATTGCGCGATTATCTTTCGAGCAGAATGGAACCGGATGGCCTAAAATCCTGCAATTCTGAAACTGGGACACCACCGCCAATCCGTTCGCTCGAAGCTCGCGGCT
>PLHN01000038.1:714-3833 GCA_003139975.1 Acidobacteriaceae bacterium | reverse complement strand
GTCCGTCTTCGATGCGTGCGTCTGGTTCGACCGCTTCTCCCCGTGGAAGTCCACCGTCGCATTGCCAGGATCGTCCGGCGGAACGGCGTTCTTAGCATCCTTGCGCTGATAACTCTTCACACTCGCCCACGCTTCCAGTAGCGTTCCATCCACGGTGAAGTGCTCGTCCGACATCAACCCCGCCGCCTGCTCTTTGACGTGGGCGAAAAACTTCTGCGCCAGATCCTGGTTCAACAGCCGGTCGCGGTTCTTGCTGAACACCGCGTGGTTCCAAACCGCGTCGTCGATCTCCAAGCCCACGAACCAACGGAACAGCAAGTTGTAGTTGAGTTGCTCCATCAACAGCCGCTCGCTGCGCACCGAATAAAACACCTGTAGCAGCAACGCCCGCAGCAACCGTTCCGGGGCAATCGAGGGCCGTCCCACCTGCGAGTACAGCCCATCGAAATCCTCGGACATCTCCGCCAAGACCGCATCCACCAGCCCCCTCACTCCGCGCAGTGGATGATCCGCTGGTATCCGATCTTCCAACGCCACATAACTGAACATCCCCGTTTGCAGTTGCTGATCGTTTCCTCGCATTCCTGTTTCTTATCACGCATCCGCTGTGGATTGGCAGTGGTTTTTCAACAACCTCTTAGACGCCGGTTTGTGGACCGGTACGGGGATTACCAATCGTCCCGAGGCTCAGGCCTACTAAGGGTAAAATCGCCGTATACCCAGACTCGCGCATCATCGTAGAGACGCGTCAACGCAGGCTTGGCATTGCCGTTCTTATCCCACGGCTGGAGATCACCGTCCAATTCACAAAACGCAAGGTCGGTCTCTCCTTTGTTTCTCAGGTCGTCAGCTCGAACCAGAATGGCGGCCAATATGGAGTTGTCGAACGGCTTAAGCTCAACCTCTGTCGCCAAGGACACAGATTTTTCCAGCATCTGCCCGTTCAAAGGAAAAACTTCCAGTCCTTGTTGCGCCTTTAGCTTTTCCAGCCTGGCTTCCAGATTGTCTAAATCTTGCTTTACGAGCCCTTCGAATTGGTCCAGCACTTGGCGAGTGGACTCCACCTGCGCAGCCTCAAGATGTCCTTCCGTCTTTGCCCATTTCAGGAATTCGCGGAGGCGATTAGCTTCGTTAGGTTGAAATTTAGTCCTTATGACAGACCGCGCTTCGCTGAGACATGGTACTGGCAGATGGAGACTGATCTTTCCTGATATAGCATCTCCGAGGAGTTTAACCGCCGCCAAGACACGCCTATGAGCGGGCGCACAGCAGTCAACTACCCAATTCGTCTCAACAAAAACATGTTTCATCTGTGCCCGCTGAATCTATCGGGGCCCTGCGGCGCGTACAATGCCGGTTTCAACAGCAGGGAGAATGTAGTGACTTATGATTTCGCGCAGCTTGGGGTCGCTCGGTCGGTTTTGGCTCATGATCGAAGGAAGTTTCTCAAGCCACATTTGCACAGCAATTTCAAACGCAATGCCGTCGGCAATGGCGAACGAGCTGAATTTCACCAGTTCGGAGACATCAAAGTCCCCCAGCTTCTCAATGGAATCCTCGGAGTCCGATGTGAAGCGGTCAATATAGACCCAGAGGCGTTCCGGCGACATCAATAATCCCAAAGGGCAGCGCATCGACAACATGAAATTCTTAAGCTGGCTCTCCGTCGCTTCCATGTCAGGGACGCGGAGCTTGGCCTCGACAACTAGCTTGACCTCCGTCGAGTCTGGGCTGCTCACAATAATGTCGGCATGGGCGGGCATCCATACAAGGATACGCTATCTCGCGAAGGCTCGTAAGAAACCTCGCTACGCCCATGTCGATTATTCTGACTTAGGAGGCCAAGGATTTCTTTTTTCGACAGCACAAATTTATACCCGCAACTCCACCACCGTAGCCCCGCCACCACCCTCATTCTGCGGAGGCTCCGCCACCGTCTCCACATGCGGATGCTTCTTCAAATACTCGCGCAGCGCTTTCCGCAAAATTCCCATCCCGCTCCCATGCACAATCCGCACCCGCGGCATGCCGGCCAGAAACGCCCGGTCCACAAATCTTTCGACCTCGCGCGTCGCGTCGTCCACGGTCTGCCCGATCACGTTGATCTCGGTCGCCATGTTCGAATCGCCAGCCTCTTTTTCCAGCGACACGCTGATCCCCCGCGCCCGCGCCGCTTCAACCGGAGAGGCCGCTGCCCGCGTCACCACCTCGGCTATATCGTCGCGCGCAATGCGCATCTTCATCGAGCCGATTTCGACGTCGAAGTGGTTCTCGTCAATCTTCTTCTTCACCACCGCCGCCCGCCCCATCGACTTCAGCTTCACCGTATCGCCCTCGGAGACATGTTTCACCAGCGATGGCTGCGCATTCGGATCGCCGCGATCGGCGCCCGTTGCGTGCGCCACCACCGCCGAATCGAACTGCTCGCGAAACTCCCGTCGCGCCCGCGCAATCCGTCGCTCCGCATCTTTCGAGAGTTTCTGAGCCGCCGCCCGATCCTGCACCGCATTCACTGCCTCGCGCGCGTGATACTCGAAATCACGGAACAGCGTCTCCATCTTCTTTTCCAGCTCGCGCACCTTCGCTTGTTGCTCCTTGCGGCCCTCGGCAGCGAGCTGCGCTTTCTCCCGCACCAGTTCCTGTTCACGGGCCTTGGCCTGCGCCCGCTCCTGGTCCAGCGTCCGCAACTCTGAGTGCAAACGATCCAGAAACCGCGGCACATCTTTGGCCTGCGTGCCCAGCCGCCCCTGCGCCTCCGCGATGATTGCCGGATTCAGCCCCAGCCGCCGAGCAATGTTGATTCCCGCCGAAGCGCCCGGCACGCCGGTCTTCAACTCATAAGTCGGCTCGAGTGTGGTCTCATTGAAACCCACCGCTGCATTCACGACACCCGTCGTATTCGCGCCGTAGACTTTGAGCGAGGTGTGGTGCGTCGAGATCACCGCCATGCAGCCGGTCTTGCGGAAGTGTTCCGCGATCGCCACCGCCAGCGCAGCGCCTTCCTCGGGGTCGGTGGCCGACCCCAGTTCATCCAGTAGCACCAGCGAATCCGCCGTAGCCGTGCGCGAAATGAAGTCAATATTGGTAACGTGCGCAGAAAATGTCGAAAGATTCTGCTC
>PLHN01000038.1:0-693 GCA_003139975.1 Acidobacteriaceae bacterium | reverse complement strand
CCCGCCAGTATTCGGCCCCGTGATGACCAACTGCCGCCGCTCGCCCTCGAGCTCGACCGTGACGGGAACAATCGCGATATTCTTCAGGTTCAAATTCCGCTCGAGCAAAGGGTGCCGTGCCCGATGCAGAATCAGCGCCGACCGTAGCGGTGGCGCCCCCGCCGGCGGTTCGGGCGGTGCCCCGCCGTCCCGTTTCCCCAAGAACCTAGCCGCGACACAGTTGTAATCTTCGGCGAACCGCGCCTTGGCAAACTGCAACTCCAACTCGCCGAGCACGTCCGCAGCCGCCAGAATCGCCCCCGCGTTCTCCCCGATCTTCCGCGTCATTTCGAGCAAAATCCGGTGCACCTCGGCCAGTTCCTCGTCAATCAGCCGCACCAATTCGTTGTTCTGCTCNNCGCTCGCCGCGAATCGTGATCAGCTCATCCTGAACCGTCCCTCCCTCGGCCAGCCGCCGCAAATGTCCGCGCAACGATTCCTGAATCAGGCGCTTCTGTTTTTCGATTTCGCGGCGAATCCTCGCCAGCTCCGGCGACGCCCGATCGTCCAGCGTTCCATCCGGCAGAATCTTGTTGCGGAACGTCCGTAGAAAATCAGTGAAATCGACAATCGCCTCGGAAAGTGACGTCACAGCCGTCCATTCCGCCCGCATCGCGGCGGGGGGCTGCCGCACAATCTCCCGCCACTCCGACG